>JACQRF010000148.1 GCA_016206635.1 Candidatus Omnitrophota bacterium | reverse complement strand
GTGTGCCTCTCCGGCAGGAAATTCAGCTGGTTTTGGGTGCCCGCGAGCCACCCCTTCCCCCACAGGCCCCCAGAGCCCACGGCGATTCTGGACTGGATCACCGTGTAGCCGGCCCCGAGGGGGTCCAGGTTCGGGTTCACGAACACCAGGAGGCGAGAGCGCTGGTAATCTTGCAAGGCGTGCCAGCCCAGCGGCACGGCGATGACGGCCGCCGCCGCCACCCCCCACCAGATCCGCGCCGGCAGCCGCCACACCCAGAGCATCGCCGCCAAGACCGGCAGAAAGATGAGCGCCGTCCCCAAGTTCGGCTCCTTCAAGATGAGCACGATCGGGACCACGACAATCGCGGCCGGCACGATCACGGCGCGCCAGGTGCGCGGCGCATCCCGGCGTTCGCCGAGGTAGCGGGCCAGCACGAGGACCGTGGACAGTTTCGCCAACTCCGACGGCTGGAATGTGAACGGCCCGGCGGCCAGCCAGCGCTGCGCCCCGCCGCGCGTCTCGCCGGCCGCCAGGACGACCACGAGCAGGGCCAGCGTGCCGGCATAGTAGACGTACGCCCCCTCCAGCCACCGATGGTAGTCCATCGCCATCAGCAGGAACGCAACGGCGGCGCCGATGCCCAGCCAGATGAGCTGCCGCCCCACATAGGAGGTCCCGGTCGCCACGGCCCGTTGATACGACGCGCTGTAGAGCATCACGAGGCCGATCGCCAAGAGGAGCGCGGCCGTCCACAGCAACGGGCGATCCACCCCGTGCCACAAGCGCCGGCGCATTAGGCCGACCCCGAGGGTGGCGAGCCGTCGGACGATTCGACGATCGGGTGCGCCGCGAGCGCCTCAAAGATCTGTCCGGCGATGCCGGCCGCCACCTCCCCGCCCTTGCCGCCATGCTCGACGAAGACGACGACCGCCACTTGCGGCCGGCCAATCGGCGCGTATCCGCAGAACCAGGCATGAGGCCAGCCCTCGCCGGCCTGCGCCGTGCCGGTCTTGCCCGCCGCCGGAAACCCCGCGACGCGGGCCAACCGTCCGGTCCCGTCCTCCGACATGATGACCGCCTCCATCCCCTGGCGGATCACCGACAACGCCGACTGATCGAGCGCCGCGGGGGTCTCTGGGGGGGCGCCGACCGGGTGTCCCTCGATGGCCTTCAGTAAATGGGGTTGCGGGGCGCGGCCATCCCGCGCGACGAACGCGGTCATCCGGAGGACCTGCATCGGGGTCACCAACAACGCGCCCTGCCCGATCGCCACGTTCACGGTCTCGCCTGGAAACCACGGCTGGCGCCAACGGCGCTGTTTCCAGGTGGGATCGGGGACCAGACCGCCCGCCTCGCCGGGCAAATCCACGCGCGAGGGCTGGCCGTACCCGAAGAGACGCGCCGACGCCGCCAGCGCCGCCGGCCCCACGCGCAACCCCATCTGGTAGAAGAACACGTTGCATGAATGCCGGAGCGCGTCCGTGACCGTCTGCGGGCCGTGGCCGGGCGCATACCAGCAGTCAAAGGTGACATTGCCGAGCTGGAACTGCCCGGGGCACTGGTAGGTCGTGGCGGGGGATGCCTTCTGCGACGACAGCCCGGCGTACGCCGTCACGATCTTGAACACCGACCCCGGCGGCACGGCCCCCGCGACGGCGCGGTTGAACAATGGGCGGCGGTCGTCGGCGAGGTACCCCTCCACCGTCGCGTCGCGATCCGGATCGACGAACGCCTCCGGGTCGAATCCCGGGCTGCTGACCGCCCCCCACAGCTCGCCGGTGTCGAGCGCCATCACCAGGATTGAGCCGCGGCGCCCGGCCAGCAACCGGTAGCAGTGCTGTTGCAGCGCGGCATCCAGCGTCACCGTGATGTTCTGGCCGCGAACCGGGGGCTTCAATCCTAACTGACGGACCAACCGGCCTCGATGATCCACCTCCACCTGCACGCCGCCGTTGATCCCATGGAGCGCCGCGTCATAGAGCCGTTCGATCCCGCTTTTGCCGACCCAATCCCGGACATGATACCCATAGGCCTGCAACGTCTTCCATGCGGCCGGATCGGCCATCCCGAGATAGCCGACGATCGCCCCCTCGGCCTCCCCGAGCGGGTAGCGGCGCCGCGGCGCCGGCAGCACGACGACGCCGGGCCACTCAATCCGCTGCTCCTCCAACGCGAATGCCGAGGCCATCTCAATATCGCGCGCGACCATCGCGGGGGCGAACGGCGCCGTGTAGTGCCGGCGGTAGGCGCGCTGCAAGCGATCGGCGGAGGCGCCGAGCCGCCGGCTGAGCGGGCCCCAGAGCGACGCCGGATCGCGGACCTCCTGCGGGATGACGGCGACATTGAAACTGAGCTGGTCCTCCGCCAACGCCGCGCCGTGGCGATCCAGGATGCTACCGCGGACGGCCGGCAACGGCATCAGGCGGATGCGGTTCTGCTCCGCGATCCGGCGATACGACGGCCCCCACGCCAACTGGAAGAGGGCCAGGGCGACGGCCAGCCCGGCCAACGCGATCAGGAACACCCGCTCGACCCACGCCAACCGCATCGGGGGCTCTACGGTGCGGCGGCCCGCTTCACCAGGGGAAAGATCACGAGGCTGGACAGCCCGGTCGCCACCGGCGAGGCCAATCCATACTGCGTCACGACGGCGATCCCGATCGCGCCATCACCCTGCAGGCCCAGCCAGATCGCCTGGGCGGCAATCGTCCCACCCGCGAAGACTGCGACCCATGCGATTTGCGCGACCGCATCATCGCGGGCGATGGCCCTCGCCCCGCGCGTCGCCAACCACGCGGCGCCGGCAAACACCACGAGCCAGCCGCCGAACAACCCGCTGCTGGCCACATCTTTGAGGCCGCCCACGACGGCGCCTCGGCCGATCGCCGAGGCGCTGGACGGGAGGGATCGCTGGGCGAACGCCCACCCCAAGAGCGCCAGCAAGAGCCAATCCGGCGTCCAGGGGCCCGGGAGCCCCGGGGCCCGCCACAGGGCGGCCACCCACAGCAGGCCCACCAGCGCCCACCACCTCACGGAAGACACACCACCTCCTCGACCATCGTGGCCTCCACCGCCAGCTGCAATTGGGCCTGCCAATAGAGCCCGCTGGGGTCTCGGTCCACGCGGGCGACCGTGCCGATCACCAACCCTTTCGGGATTCCCCCGCCGATCCCGGATGTCACCACGAGGTCCCCCGGATGCGCCGCCTCGTCCGACGTCAAATAGGCGACGTAACAGCGCCCGCCGACCGTGCCCAGGGCCAATCCTTGAGCCCGGCTGCGCTGCACGAGCGCCCCCACGCGGAACCGGGGATCGGTGAGGAGCAAGACGCGGGCGACGGCGGGGCCCGCATCCAGGATCTGGCCCAGCAGCCCGTGCTCCACGACCACCGCCGCTCCCTCGGGAATGCCGTGCTGGCGGCCATGGTCAACCAGCAGCGTCCGAAACCACGGGGTGGCTTCACGCCCGATCACGCGGGCGGCAACCGTCGGACGCGCGCCGTCTTGAGCCAGCTGCAGCAGGCGGCGCAGGCGGGCGACCTCTTGGGTGAGTTCTTCAAGGCGGGCGATGTCGTGCCGTTCGCGGAGGAGCGCGTGGCGCAGGCGGCGGTTTTCCGCCCAGACGGCGGGGGCCTTGAGCGCGCCGACGGTGGACGCCCCCCACGCCTGCAGCGCGGTCAACGGGGTCGTGAGCGACGAGAGGAGGGACACGCGCCAGCGGTCACCGGTCTCGGCATGGCCGACGGCCCACCAGGCCATCGCCACGACGCCGACCGCCAGGAACGCGAACGTGCGGGAACGAGGGGCTATGACAATTCGCTGTTGCTGCTGCTGCGGCCGCCGGACCGGACGGTGACGTCGCGCAGGTACTTGATCTCGCTCAGCACGGTCCCCGTGCCTAGCGCCACCGCGGTGATCGGATCATCCGCCACGTGGACCGGCAAGCCGGTTTCCTCGGCCAGCAGCTTGTCGGTGCCTTTCAATAGACTGCCGCCGCCGGCCAAGACGATGCCGCGCTCAATCAAGTCCGCGGACAGCTCCGGCGGGGTCTTCTCAAGCGTAATCCGCACCGCCTCGACGATTTGCGACATCGGCTCCGCCAGCGCCTCGCGGATCTCCTCGGAGGAGATCGTCACCATCTTCGGCAGCCCCGCGACGAGGTCGCGGCCCCGAACTTCCAGGGTCAGCTCCTGCTCGAGCGGGTAGGCGGAGCCGATCTTGACCTTGATCTCCTCGGCGGTCCGCTCGCCGATCATCAGGTTGTAGGTCTTCTTCAGATGCTGGATGATCGCCTCGTCCATCTCGTCGCCGCCGATCCGGATGGACTTGGAGAACACGGTGTCGGACAAGGAGATGACCGCCATCTCCGTCGTCCCGCCGCCGATGTCCACAATCATGTTGCCGGATGGCTCGGCGATCGGCAACCCGACGCCGATGGCGGCCGCCACCGGCTCCTCGACCAGGTGGACCTCGCGGGCCCCGGCGTGGAGGGCGGAGTCCCGGACCGCCCGCTTCTCCACCTCGGTGATGCCGGAGGGGATGGCGATGACCATGCGGGGGCGGACCATGACGCGGTGGTTGTGGATTTTCTTGATGAAATACCGGAGCATCGCCTCGGTGATCTCGAAATCGGCGATCACACCGTCTTTCATCGGGCGGATCGCAGAGATCGAGCCGGGCGTGCGGCCGAGCATGCGCTTGGCCTCGGCCCCGACGGCCAGGACCTCGTTGCTCCCTTTATGGATGGCGACGACGGACGGCTCGCAGAGGACGATGCCGTGGCCTTTGACGTAGACGAGGGTGGTGGCGGTCCCCAGGTCAATCCCCATGTCATTGGAGAACATCCCGAGGACGCTGTTGACGGCCTTGCGGCCGAATCCGTTGACTCCGTTCGTGTCCGGCATGCCCTGGTATCCCGTTGGGTAGGCAGGTAATCTCGTGCAGCCGACGACTTCGCAGTCAGTATACCAGCGAGGGGTGTCGTGTCAACGCTTTTTGGCCCGTCAGCCCAGGGAATTACAAGTAGATGCCGAGGTCCCACTGAGGACCGTAACGAACAATACGATCAACCTTCTTGATCGTCCTTCCTTGCCATTGGGCCAAAGCCTCCTGAATCGCCTGCTTAAACGTCAGGCCGTCTCGTAACTCAATGACGGCGATACGGGCTGCTCGGATAGCCGCCTTTTCGGACTTGGACAATTCATCCTGGCGGGTGATGTAGATGATGGGGTGCTTGCTACGGTCCTGAAGAACTAAGCCTTTTGGCACCACCCAAAAATCACGCGCATACTTGCCTATGAGCCGCCGTGCGGGGCCTACCGCGGTGGGCGTACTGTACACCGTTAATCCATTGATGACATAATCCGGCTGCTCGGTCTCGCCCGCAAACGGATTAACGCTCCCCGGCGGGATCATCACAGTCTTTCGCTCCTCCATTCCCGCGGCTTGCTGCATCGCTTCTCGGGCCAACGCAAAGTAGTGTTGTGGGT
>JACQRF010000154.1 GCA_016206635.1 Candidatus Omnitrophota bacterium | reverse complement strand
GTCGTGCTCTACCTGGGCACGCAGACCGTCCGCTTCGACACATCCCTCACGGCCCTTCCTCTATCCTCACTGTGGACGCTGGGGGCCTCGCCTCTTCAGCGCGAGAAGCCCTGAGGGGTACATTTGTAGCCGACGTTCCGGATCGTGTCAATCAACGAGCTGTGGCGGGGGCCGAGCTTGGCGCGCAGGCGGCGGATGTGGACATCCACCGTCCGCGTGCCGCCGAGGTAATCGTAGCCCCAGACCTGGTTGAGCAACTGTTCCCGGCTGTAGACGCGATCGGGATGGGTGACGAGGAATTTGAGCAGCTCGAATTCCTTGTAGGTGAGATCCAGCGGCTCATGGTGCAGGGTCACTTCGTATTTGGCGAAATCCACCGTGAGGGCGCCCAGGATCACCCGCTCCTGCGGGGTGCCACCGCCGACCCGCCGCAGCAGGAACCGCAGCCGCGCCTCCAGCGCCTCCGGGTTGACCGGGGCCGTCACGAAATCGTCGATATCCCCTTGCTCCAGCAAGGCCCCTTGCCCGCTGCCGATGATCATCAAGAGCGGCGCCTCCTGCAGCTTCGGCTCCTTGCGCACGCGCCGGACCAGCTCGGCGGCAGCCGAATTGGCCCCGGCGGCGTCCACGATCAAGGCGGCGCATCGGTCGCCGCGATAGCCGTCGGCGGCCAGCTCGGCGGTGGTGGTGACGACCACCCCGAACCCGGCCTTCCCCAGCGACTGCTTCAACAGCTTGCGCAGGCCGTCGTCCTGCGTCACGATCGCGATGCGATCCATCACTCCTCCCGGAACCGATTGGTGATCGGCATCCGGCGGTCGCGGCCGAACGCCCGCGGGGTGATCTTGATGCCGGGCGGCGCCTGCCGGCGTTTGTACTCGGCGGCATCCACCATCCGCACCACCTTCGCCACCACGGACGCCGGCGCCAGGCGCCGGAGCGCGGCGGCGGGCCGGTCCTGCTCCACGTACGCGGTGACCAGCCGGTCCAACACCGGATACGGCGGCAGGGTATCCTGGTCCCGCTGGCGCGGTCGCAGCTCCGCGGTCGGCGGCCGCCGGAACACCCGCTCCGGGATCGCGTCCTTCAGGCGCCGATTCGCCACGCGCGCCACCTGGTACACCCAGGTTTTCGGCACATCTTTCAGCACCGCAAACCCCCCGACCATATCCCCGTAGAGCGTGCAGTAGCCGGTGGACAGCTCGCTCTTGTTGCCGGTGGACAGCACCAGCCAGCCGAACTGGTTGGACAGCGCCATCAGCAGCGTCCCGCGAATCCTCGCCTGCAAATTCTCCTCCGTCGCGCCGCTGGCGCGGAGGACCGGTCGCAGCGCCGCCACATAGGACGTGAGCACCGGCGTGATCGGCAATTCCAGAAACCGAATGCCGAGCCGCTGGGCGACGAGCTGGGCATCCTGCTGCGTGCCGCGCGAGCTGTACGGGGACGGCATCGAGACCGCCGTCACGCGCGACGGCCCCAGCGCCTCGACGGCGATCGCGGCCGTGAGCGCCGAATCAATCCCGCCGCTCATGCCGACCACCACGTCGGCGAAACCGTTCTTGCGCACGTAGTCCCGCGTGCCCAGGACGAGCGCCTCGTAGACCTCATCAAACAACGGCAGCGCCGGCCGCACGTCGGGGTCTGACCCCTTTGGGTGTAGCCCAAAGGGGTACGACCCCCTCGGTAGTTCGACGATCAGCAGGTCTTCGCGGAACTGCGCCGCGCGCGCCCGCACCCGCCCGGCCGCGTCCACCGCGAGGCTGCCGCCGTCAAACACCAGTTCATCCTGGCCGCCGACGAGGTTCACGTAGAGGAATGGCCGGCGCGCCTGCCGCGCCCGCCGCGCCAGCAGCCGCTCGCGGACCTTCAGCTTGCCCGCGTGGTATGGCGAGGCGGAGAGATTGATCAACACCTGCGCCCCGGCCCGCGCCTCCGCGACGACCGGCCCATCATCGGACCACAGGTCCTCACAGATGCTCAGGCCCACGCGCGTCCCCGCCACCGTCGTCACGCACGGCCGCGTCCCCGGCGTGAAATACCGCCGCTCATCGAACACGCCGTAGTTCGGCAGGGCCTGCTTGTAATATCGCGCCGTGACCCGACCGCCGGCCGCAACCGCCGCCGCGTTATACAACCGGCGGTCCTGGCCTCGCTCCACGTAGCCGACGATGACGGCGATCCCGCGCGCGGCCGCCACGACGTCGTGCAGCCCCCGCAGATTCGCCTGGATAAACGAGGGCTTGAAGAGCAGGTCTTCCGGCGGGTAGCCGGGGATCGCCAGCTCCGGGAAGACCACCACGGCGCAGCCGGCCGCTCGGGCCCTGGCAATGGCCGCCGTGATCCGGCGGACATTGCCGGCCAGGTCGCCGACCGCCACGTTGAGCTGCCCAAGGGCAATTCGCATCGTCAAGGAGCAGGAGGAGAAATGCAGAACAGGCGCCGGCGGCGCCAGCACCTGTCAAGGGAAGCAGTCTACGCCGCCACCGGCGGGCTTGTCAAGACGCTGTCATGGCTGTGGGAGGGCCTGAGGTCCCGACCTCCACATACCGTTGACGTACTGCTCATCCCGGCGGGAGATTTCCTGCCCTGTGACCGCATCCACCTGAACGACCATTCTTCGGACCGGCTGCCCGGTGGCCGGATTATAGATCGTGACGGTTTTCGTCCGCGCCCCACGTCCGCCGCCCATCAACCATTGACGGGCATAGTCCAACAACGGCGCAGCCATCCAATCGAGACGGCGTGGCGACGGACCCGACAGTAGTCCCTTCCCTACCGAGGCGGCCACGGGATCAAACTGAGGAAAGAGGGTGATCCAACTAATCCGCTGTGTGACCGCGTGGGCCGCGTACCAGACAAATGCATCGATCCGCTTCACCGCCATCCCCGGCTTATCCGCCTGGGTGACAAGCGTGGCCACCGACCATCCTTTGATATCGTAGTACGTTACGCGATCAGTCCAGACCCCGAAGAAATCCGTGAAGTAGGCGTGCTCGACGCGGAGACGGCCCTTCGCATCAGCGTAGATATCCCGCCAACCGTTCGAAATCGGTTGACTGCTCACGAGAATGAGTTCCGTGTAGTGGGTTTGGCCTTTGGCATCTGAGGTGCTGCTCCATATCCCATACTGATCCCCGGATGATTCTCGCTCGGAGACACCCCACCACACGGCTCCCTGATTTCCCACCGAGAGATTGATCGTCGCGACGCCCACGCCCTCCGCCTCTTCCCTGACAATCGTCTTCGCATGCAAAAAGTGGCCGGTGCCATCCCAAGCCGTGGTCGTGACCGCCACCGGCTCCAACCCAACGGCCGGGTCATAGATGAACTCATTGGTGGTCCGGCCGACCGTCTTGCCTGTGGCAAGGTCTGTGGTGGTGGTTTCTTCGAGGAGCAGCAAGCCGGCAGCGGACGACACCCGGGCCACGCGGGTCGTGGGGCTGGTCTGCTGATCGACCACGCGATAGCCGCGCTCTAGCAAGCCGACCCCCATCGCCACCCAATCGCGGATCGTCACGCGACCGTCGCCTGTGAGATCGAATCGCAGATCCACCGGCGCCACGCCAGCCGCCATGCGACCGGCGGTCACGTAGCCGACGAGCGCCTCGTAGGCCGAGATCTTTCCATTCCCATCCAAGTCGGCCGCCGGCAATATATTAAAGGACGATGTGGGCGCAGACCGCGGGGTCATCACCGCGGCGCGGGCGGCCATCTGCTGGAGTTGGCCGCGCTCGGCGGAGGCCCATGCCGCGGCTTGGTTCAACGACACGGCAGGGTCCGGATCGGGGGCCCCGTGTCGCGGGGCCACCAACTCCCCGGCCCATGCCAACCTCGGCAGCAGAACGCCCGCGCTAAGCAGGCACGCCGCCATGACCCAACGCCTCAGCACACCCTGCGTTAGAGAAACGTATATGTAGATCATGCAGTGAGCATAGCGCGCCGCGCGGGGAATATCAAGGAGAATATTCAGAGCCGGGGGTCACGCGAGGGCGACGAGGGCGAGGCGGTGTTGGTCGGCCAGCGCCAGGACGGCGGGGCGGTCGAGCAGGAGGGTGGCGCCGGCCGCCATGCCGAGGGCGGTCGCCCCGGCGGCGGCCATCGCCTCGACCGTGCTCACCCCCACCACCGGGATGTCGAACCGACGGTCGTGGCCCGGTTCCGGGAACTTCACCACGACCGTGCCGGGCCCGGCAATCTGGCCGGCGCGCCGGATCGTCGCGTCGGTCCCGTCCATGCCCTCGACCGCGACGACCGCCTTGGCTTTCACGACCACGGTTTGCCCGATCCCGGCCGCCGCCAGCGCCTCCGCCTTGGCGCGGCCGAAGGCGATGGCGGCCTGCTCATCCGCCGTCGGTCGCCGCGCCGTCAGCACGCCCGCCTCGGGCACCCAATCCTTCAGAAGCGCCGAAGAATCGAGGAGGGTCATGCCGTGGTGGGTCAGGAATTCCGTGAACAGTTTCAGGAGGTCCCTTCCCTGTCCGGTCGCCGCCCGAGCCATCAGCGCCGCCCCCTGCGCGTCCAGGTGCGCGAGCGTCCGCGTCACCCGGCTGGGATGCACCTGCCCCGCCATCACCAGCTCGGTCACCCGCTCCCGCTGCAGGATTTCCAGGAGTGTCCCGACCTGGCCGAGATGGATCCAATGGATCGCGGGGACCAGTGCCGACAGTTCCGGCGAGGTTTCTTCGTGGAGGGCGATCGCGACCAGGTCGATGCCGAGCGCGCGGGCGGCGCGGGCGACGTGCAGCGGGAATTCCCGGTTGCCCGCGATTAATCCGATGCGCCGGACCGGCATAATCCGCGCTTCGAGCCGTTGACGAAGGTGGCGAGGGCTTGGAGCTCCGTGGACGTCCCGTCCAGCGCCCGGAGCCGGGCGACGGCATGGGGCCGGCTCAACCCCTCGCCAAACAGCAGGCGGAACGCCCGTTGCAGGAGCCGCCGGCTCGCCGGCGGGACCCCGGCCCGCCGCAGGCCGATCACGTTGACGCCGTGGACCCGGGCCGGGTGGCCGTCGCACAGCGCGAACGGGACCACGTCCTGTACCACCTTCGAGCAGCCGCCGACAATCGCCAGCCGCCCGATCCGGACAAACTGGTGCACCGCCGCCAATCCGCCGATGGTCGCCTGATCTTCGAGCACGACGTGGCCGGCGAGCGTGCCGGCGTTGGCGATGATGCAGCGGTCCCCGACGAGACAGTCATGCGCGATGTGGGCATACGCCATCACGAGGTTGCCCGAGCCGATCCGGGTCACGGAGCCGTCGTGCGTGCCGCAGCTGATGGTGACGTACTCGCGGATCTGGTTGTCATCGCCGAGCGATACGCCGTGGTGGCCGGCCGTGGCCTTCAGATCCTGCGAGGGGGCGCCGACCACAGCCCCGGGGGAGATCCGGCAGCGGGCGCCGATCGTCGTCCACCCATCGAGGATCGCATGCGGCCCCACGGTCGTGCCGGCGCCGATCGCCACGTGCGGGCCGACGATGGCATACGGGCCGATGGCAACATCGGCGGCGAGCTCGGCCTGCGGATCGACCACGGCCGTGGCGTGGATGGTGGGCATATCGCCGTCCGGTCAGACGGGGGGAGCGCCGTTCCCCTCGACGAGGGCGAACATCAGATCCGCCTCCGTCACGATCTTGCCATCAACGAGGGCCCGCGTCCGCATCTGCCCGGTCTTGGACCGCAGCTTCAGGATCTCGGCCTCCAGCACCAGCTGGTCGCCCGGCAGCACGGTCCGCCGGAACTTGACCCCATCAATGGCGACGAAGTACGCGAATTTGCCCAAATTTTCTCTCTTGTTGAGCATGAGGATACCGGCCACCTGGGCCAGCGCCTCGAGGATCATGACCCCCGGCATCACCGGCCGGCCGGGGAAGTGCCCGGAGAAGAACGGTTCGTTGATCGTCACGGACTTGACGCCGACCGCGCGCACGTCGTCCTCCAGGTGGACGATCCGGTCCACCATCAGGAACGGATACCGGTGCGGCAAGATGCGCTGGATCATCGTGCTGTCGAGATGCGCCGCGCCCGGCTCGACGTGGATGGCCGGGATGCCGCCCTCAAACCCCCGGTCCGCCGCCTGCCGCAGCCGTTGCACCAGCTTCAAGTTGAGCGAATGGCCGGACCGCACGGCGATCACGTGCCCCTGGATCGGCCGCCCGAGGATATACAGGTCCCCCAGCAGGTCGAGCACCTTGTGCCGCACGAACTCGTCCGGGAACCGGAGGCGGTTGTTGATGACCCCCTGCGGCCCGACCACGACGGTATTCTCGTACGTGGCCCCCTTGCCCATCCCCTGGCGGCGCAGCGCGTCGACCTCGTCGGCCATGCAGAAGGTGCGGGACGGCGCCAGCTCCTGCTCGAACACCGGCTGGGGGTTCTCGCGGGAAAAGAATTGGGCGTTCAGCGCGGGGTGCGGATAGCTCATCGTGTAGGAGATGCGGAACTCCTCGCTGGGCACCACCAGGAGGGTCGCGCTGCCCTCCTCCGCCCAGATCGGGTCTTTCACGGCCAGGGGCTGGCGCACCGCGTCTTGCTCGACGACGCCGGCGTATTTCAGCGTCTCGAGGAACGGGAAGGCGCTGCCGTCGAGCCCCGGCACCTCTTCCCCGGTGATCTCCACCAGCAAGTTGGTGACGCCGAGCCCGTAACAGGTGGCCATGAGGTGCTCGATGGTATGCACCTCGGCCGCGCCGGCCCCGACGGAGGTCCGCCGGGGGCGCCGGGGCAGGTCTAAGATCGTCGCCGGCGTGACGGGGATCTCCGGGCGCCCCTCGAGGTCGGCCCGGACGAACCGGATGCCGTGGTCCGCCTCCGCCGGGCGGAACCGGATCCGCACCGCCTGACCGGTGTGGAGGCCGACCCCCTCAAGCGCGGCGTCGCGTCGAATCGTCCGTTGTCGCAGCGGTTCCACGGGTCTTCTCCAATTGTTCCAGGCGCCGGGACAGCGCCTCGATGGTCTTCACCAGCTCCGGCAGGCGCTGAATGCAGGCGTTGATCCGCTTGGCGCGGGCCAGCGGCTTGGCGGGCGAGCCCCAGACCTGGGTATCCGGCGGCACCGACTTCGAGACGCCGGCCTGGGCCGCGACGATGGCGTTGTCGCCGATCGTGATGTGGCCGACGACGCCGGCCTGCCCGGCGAGCGTCACGTTCTGGCCGATGATCGTGGAGCCGGAGATGCCGGTCTGGGCGACGATGATGGCGTTCTCGCCGATCTCCACGTTGTGGGC
This sequence comes from Candidatus Omnitrophota bacterium, assembly GCA_016206635.1. Classification (GTDB taxonomy): domain Bacteria; phylum Omnitrophota; class Gorgyraeia; order 1-14-0-20-64-10; family JACQQZ01; genus JACQRF01. Next base: position 16,542 of record JACQRF010000154.1, on the reverse strand, counting down.
GATCTGCACCAGGTTATCAATTTTCGTGCCGCGGCCGATCACCGTCTTGCCGAACCGGGCCCGATCAATCGTGACATTGGCCCCGATTTCGACGTCGTCCTCGATCACGACCGTCCCGATCTGCGGGATCTTGTGGTGCGCCCCCTTGACCGTCGCGAATCCGAAGCCGTCGGAGCCGATCACCGTGCCGCTGTGCACCACGACGCGCGCCCCCAGCTCCACGGACTCCCGGATGGAGACATTCGGGTAGATCAGGCAGTCGGCGCCGATCCGCGCGTGGTGCCCGACATAACAGCCGGCGTACACGACCGTGCGGTCCCCGAGCGTCACGTCATCTTCAATGACGGCGAATGCCTGGATCGCCACGTCGCGGCCCAGGGTCACCCGCTGGCCGACGATCGCCTGGGGGCTCACCCCGGTGGGGCGCTTCGGCTCGGCCGGGGCCATCAGCGAGACCATTTTCGCGAACGCGAGCGACGGGTTCTCCGTGCGGACCAGCGGCTTGGGGGCCCACTTGACGTCCCGGCCGGTGATGATCGCCGACGCCTTGGTCTGGTGCATGAGCCGCAGGTAACGGGAATTCGCCACAAAGGTGATGTCGCCGGGGGCCGCCTCCTTGATGCCGCAGACCCCGGTGATCACCGTCTCGCCGTCGCCGACCACCTCGCCGCCGAGCAGGGTGGCGACTTCCAGCAGGGTCCGCTGGATCACCGCGCGCCGCCCTTCTCCGCGGCCTTGGCGGAGGCGGGAGGCGCCTTCGCCGGCCCGTTCAGCGCCTCGAGCACCTGGTCAGTGATGTCGGCCGATTTCCCGGCGTACAGCACGGCCCGGTCGTTGAGCACCAAGGTATACCCGTGCTGCTGCGCGTACGTCCCGACGACGCGCTCGATCTCCTTGAGCACATCCTTGACCATCTCGTCGCGCTGCCGCTTCAGCCCGTCGCGGGCCTGGCGGTCGAACTCCTGCAGGCGCTGGATCTTGTCATCAATCGCCCCCTGCCGCTCCTCGCGGCCTTTCTCGGACAACAGCTCCATATCGTCCTTCATCCGGCGGATGTCCGTGACCATCTGTTCCCGCTCCGCGTGCTTGGCGGTCGACGATTCCTCGAGCTGATGGTCCAAGCGCTTGGTCTTCTCGTACTCATCGAACGCGCGGCCCAGATCCACGAAGGCGATCCGCGTGTCCGGCTCGGCCGCGGCCGCCGGCCCGACGACCCCGCACACGATCGCGAACGCCAATCCCCAGGGCAGATGATCCCGACACATGGCTAGACCCTCGCTGCGTGGACTAAAAATCCCGACTGGCGGAGAAGTGGAACCGAACCCCTCGCTTCTCGCCCGCATCGGGGTTCAGCGGATAGCCAATGTCCAGCTTCATTGGGCCGAACGGCGTTTTGACGCGCACACCCACGCCGGTGCCCGATTTCAGCCCTTCCGTCGCGAACTCCTGGAACCGCTCATACACGTTGCCGAGGTCATAGAAGACGGCGCCCCGCAAGAACGAGGCGATCGGGATGCTGTACTCGACCGTCCCGAGGATCATGGATTCGCCGCCGATCGGGTCGCGCGACGCCCGGTCTTTCGGCCCGACCCGGCGCTCCTTGTAGCCGCGGATCGTATCGGCGCCGCCGGCGAAGAACCGCTCGAAGATCGGCACCGAGTTCGAATCGCCGAACGAGTCGGCCAATCCGAAGTTGGCGGTCAGCTCCAGCACCTGTTCTTTGAACGGCTCGTAGAACCGGCTGCCGCCCCAGGTCAACTTCACGAAGTCGCGACTGCCGCCCAGCAGCGAGCCGGCCACTTCCCCGGCCAGAAATGCCGAGTAGCCTCGCTTCGGGAAGAACCGGTTGTCGCGGGTATCCCGGGAGAACTGCAGGCGCACGCTGCTCACGGTCCGGCGGCCGGTCTCGGCCTTCAGGTCGGCGGAGGCCGTGTCCGACACGTTCTCCACGGACGCCCGCTCCAGCCGGTAGACCGCGTCCCAGCGATTATACTCCGACAGGGCGTGGCCGGTCCGAAGATTCGTCCCGCGGCGCCCGAGGTCGAAGCTGTAGCCGTCGCCGCGGTCGCGGACGCGGTCGTACGCGTCCACGCCGAACAGATACGGCGTCCCCAGCATCCACGGCTCCGTGAAGCTGAGCAGCAGGTCGCGGCGGCGGCTGCCGGTGGTCCCGCGCAGGCGCAGCTCCTGCCCCCCGCCGGTGAACGTCGGCCAGTTGAGCAGATCGAAGTTCCGCTGGGTGACCTCGGCGAACCCCAGGAGCCGGTCGGTCGAGCTGAAGCCGCCGCCGAACGAGAACTCGCCGGTCTTGGCCTCCTTGACGTTGACCACCAGATCGCGGTGGCCCGGGTCCGAGCCGGGCGCCGTGTCCAGCGTCACTTCCTCGAAATACCCCAGGTTATACAACCGCTCCTTGGAGCGGCGCAGCTTCTCGCCGTCGAACCGCTCGCCGGGGGCCACGCGGATCTCGCGCCGGATCACCGGGTCTTTCGTCTTGGTATTGCCCTGGACGATCACCTCTTCGACGTAGGTGATCCCCCCCTCGGTAATCGCGTACGTGATGTCCACCTTCCCCGTCGCCGGGTTGAGGACGGTGTTCGGCTCGACCCGGTTGGTCATGTATCCCAGCGCGAAATAGGCGGTCTGCAGGTTGACGGCGTTCTCCCGCAGCGCCTCCTGGCTGAATGGCGCGCCGGGCATCAGCGTCAGCCGCCGGCGCAGCTCGGCATCGGGGATTTGCGTGTTCCCCTCGATGGCGATCTCGCCGACGAGGTACTGCCGCCCCTCGTCGATCGTGATCGTGATGGCCAGCGATTTCCGGGCGTCGTCGAACGTCACGGCCTTGTCCACCTGGACGTCCGAATACCCCGCCTTCCGGTAAAAATCGCGGAGTTTCTCGAGGTCATCCTCGAGCACCTCCTCGCGATAGTAGCCGGGGATGAAGAACCCGCCGCGGCGGGTCGCCATCAGCTTCCGCAGCCGCCGGTCGGGGAACGCCCGGTTGCCGTCGAACGTCAGGCGCTTGATCACGACCTTCTTGCCCTCAATGACCGTGATGGTGACGGTGGCCTTGTTGGTGGCCTCGTCGAGTTTCACGTCGTGCGTCACCTCCGCAAGCTGGAACCCCTTCTCGCGGTAGAGGCGCTCGATGGCGTCCAGGTCGTCCTTGAGGGTCCGGCGGTCCAGCATCTCGTTCTCTTTCGACGTCAACACCTTGCGGATCGCCGGCTCGCGAAGCGCCGTGTTCCCGGCGATCACGATCCCGGCGATCACCGGCCGCTCCTTGAGCAGGAACCGGACGAGCACGCCCGCCTGATAGTCCCGGATCTCCGTGGCGACATCGACGAAGAACCCGGTCGCGTACAACCGGCGGATGTCTTCGTCGAGGACTTCCTGCGAGAATGGGTTGCCGGGCCGCGTTTTGACCTTGGCCAGGATGGTAGCGGTGGCGATCAGGTGGTTCCCCTGCACCTCCACCGCCTTGACCTCCTGCGCGGCGGGGGCCGCTTGCGCCTCGGACAGATCGGCGGCCTCCGGCTCCGCGATGGCGGGGGCGGCGGCGAGCAGCCCCCAGAGGCAGAGCCACGCGATCCGTCGAGACAGGACAGCCATAATTGGCGCAGTGTACCACGAGCCGCGCGGCGTTTTCAAGACGGGCGCGTCAGGCGGGCTCGGCGCCGTCGTGGCGCCGGGACAGGTTCTCGAAGCGGGTGTATTCCTTGATGAACGCCATCGGGATGGTGCCGACCGGCCCGTTGCGTTGCTTGGCAATGATCAGCTCCGCGGTGCCACGGTTCTCCTCGCTCTGCATGTAGAACTCCTCCCGGTAGAGGAGGCCCACCAGATCGGCGTCCTGTTCAATCGCCCCAGACTCCCGCAAATCCGCCAGCTGCGGCCGGCGGTCCTCGCGCCGCTCCGGCGACCGGGAGAGTTGGCTGACGGCGATCACGGGGAGATTGAGCTCTTTCGCCAGCGACTTGAGCGAGCGGGAGATCTCGGAGATCTCCTGCTGGCGGTTCTCCGAGCGCGACGGCCCCCGCATCATCTGGAGATAGTCCACGACGATCAGGCCGATGTTGTGCTGCGACTTGAGCCGCCGGGCCTTGGCGCGCAGCTCCAGGGCCGATAACGCCGACGAGTCATCAATGAACAACGGCGCCTCGGACAGCTTGCCGGCCGCGCTGGTCAGCCGCGGCCAATCGGACGCCGCCAGGAACCCGGTCCGGACCTTGTGGGCGTCCACGCGGGCGTGGGCGCACAACATGCGCTGCACCAACTGCGCCTTCGACATCTCCAAGCTGAACATCGCCGTCGGAATCCGCTCGACGACCGCGGCATGCTCCGCGATGCAGGTGACCAACGCGCTCTTGCCCATGGATGGCCGGCCCGCCATGACGACCAGATCGCCGTTCTGCAACCCGGCCGTCTGCACATCCAGGTCGTGGAAGCCGGTCGGAATGCCGGTCACCGCCGCCTTGCGCTGGAACAACTGCTCGATCGTCTCCATCGAGCCGTGGATGAGCTCGCGCAACGGGACGAACGTGTTCTCGGCCTTGTGGCTGGTGATCTCAAAAATCAGGTGCTCGGCCCGATCGAGGAATCCCTCCACGTCGTCTTGGCCCTCATAGCCTTCGGCGACGATCTGGCTGGCGGCGCTGATCAGGTAGCGGAGGGTCGCTTTCTCGCGGACGATGCCGGCGTAATAGGACACGTTGGACGCCGTGGGGACCGCCGTCGCCAGCGTGGCCAGGTAGCCGGCGCCGCCGACGGCCTCCAGCTGCCCGTTGGCCTTCAGCGCGTTGGAGAGGGTGACGAGATCAACCGGCTTGTGGTCATTGAACAAGGCGATGACGGTGGCGAACACCAGCCGATGGCCTTCCCGGTAAAAACTCTGCGGCTCCAGCATCTCGAGGGCGACGGCGACGGCGTTCTCATCCATCAAGATCGCCCCGAGGACCGCCTGCTCCGCTTCGAGATTTTGCGGCGGGAGTTTGTCCAGCAACGAGCTGGCGACGGTTACGCCTTGACGATCCACACCTTCACCGTGGCGGTGACCTGCGGGTGCAGCTTGACCGGGACCTTATAGACGCCCAGCTGGGTGATCGGGGCCTCCAGCACCAGCTGCCGTTTCTCCACGGCGATCCCCTGCCCCTGCAGCGCCTCGGCGATGTCCGCGGTGGTCACGCTCCCGTGCAGCTTCTCCTGCTCGCCGACCGAGGCCGGGATGGTGCAGGAGAGCGTCGCCAGCCGATCGGCCATTTGTTGCGCCGCGGCCTGCGCCGCCGCCGCCTGCGCCGCCTGCTTCCGCTTCAGGGCCTCGATGGCCCGCGTGTTCGCGGGCGTGGCCGGCTGGGCCAACCCCTGCGGGAGCAGATAATTCCGGGCGTAGCCAGGTTTCACCGTCACCACCGCCCCTTGCGCCCCCAGCGACGGGACATCCTGCATCAGAATCACGTCCATGCGTGAGAACCCCTTATTGTTTGCGTAATCATCCCCGGGGCCGACCACGGCCACGAGGATGATTACTCCGCGACGTACGGCAGCAGCGCGATCTGGCGGGCCCGCTTGATCGCCCGCGAAAGCTGGCGCTGGTGCGCCGCGCAGTTGCCGGAGACGCGGCTCGGCAAAATCTTGCCGCGCTCGGACGTGAATTTCTGCAAGCGGGCCACGTCTTTATAATCGAGGGTCTCGAGGCGGTCCGCGCAGAATTTGCACGGCTTGCGCCGCGAAGGATGTCGGCGCTCCCGCCGGTCGGTCGTCTCCGCGCCCATGCGCTTTTTTTCCATGGCGGCTTAAAAGGGGACGTCGCCGGGCGTGGCGGTCTCGGCCGGCGGCGCATCGTGGGCCGGCGGCTCCTCCGCCGCCACCGCGGCGGGGACCTCATCCTTCATCAACGCCCCGGTCAGCTCCTCGGACGCCTTGGGCGCGGCCTTCCCCAAGAATTGCACGTTCTGCGCGACCACTTCGATCGTCGAGCGCTTCTGGCCGTCCGGCGTCTCCCAGGACCGGCTCTGCAAGCGTCCCTCGACGCAGACGGGGCTGCCTTTCGACAGGTACTGCCCGCACAACTCCGCCTGCCGGCCCCATGTCACCACCCGGACAAAGCAGCTCTCCTCCCGCTTCTCGCCGGACGCCAGCGTGTACGCCCGGTTGGTCGCCACCGTGAACGTGGCCACCGCCGTGCCGCTGGGGATGTACCGCAGCTCCGGATCGCGCGTGATGTTGCCGATCAAAATGACTTTATTGAGATTGGCCATTGGTCGTCGTCGCCCCCACCGGCTGAGGATCCACCGCCGGCGCCCTCACGAGCAACCGGCGCAGGATCGATTCCTGCATGGCACACCATGACACCAGCGCCCCGACGGCCGCCGCCGGGAGCCGGCACACCACTAACCAGTAGAACCCATCCCGCCGCTTGCGCACCCGATAGGCCAGCCGCCGCTTGCCCCACGGCTCCTGGCGCTCGACCGCGCCGCCGAGCGTGACAATCTGCTCGGTGATCTGCCGCTGGGTTTTTGCCAGGGCCTCCTCGGACAACTCGCCGTCCAGCACGAAGAGCCCCTCATATACATCGTTAGTCTCCATCGCAGAGTATCCTGTCATCTCAAGGGGGCACCGCAAGGGTTCCCCCTTGGTCCCCCTCCTTGCGTGGTCAACAGCTTAACCATCATTCGATTACCTTTCTGTTATAGCGATTCATCGCCGCCTCAATCCCCTCGCGGCTCCACACCGTGCAAGCGACAGCGGCCGCCTCCAACAGATCCGGGAGCCGCGGTTGTTCCGGCCGGCCAAACGGCGCCAGCACAAACGCGTCCAGCGCCTTCGGGGGCGGGGTCTGCCCAATCCCCACCCGCAACCGTGGGAACTCAACGCTGCCGAGCGCCCCCACGATGGACCGCAAGCCGCGATGGCCGCCGTCCGAGCCGCGCGGACGCAGCCGCAGCGCCCCAAACGGCAGGGCGACATCGTCGCACACCACGAGGAGCGACGCCAACGGCACGGGCCAACGGGCCAGGAGCGCTTGCACGGCGATCCCCGACTCGTTCATAAACGTCCGGGGGATCCCCAACACCACCGGCTGGCGCCCCAGTCGTCCTTCACCCGCGGTGGCAGGACCCACGAGCCGGCTCAGGCGAATCCCGGCGCCCTCCGCGACCCGCCGGACGACCATCGCCCCGACATTGTGCCGGCTGGCGCGGTAGGCGGCGCCGGGATTCCCCAGCCCCACGATCATCAGCACCGATTACTTCTCAGGCTTCTTGTCCGGCTTCTCCGGCGCCTTCTCCGCCTTCTGGGCCTTCGCCTCGGCCGGCGCCCCTTCCTCCGCCTCCGGCTTCTTCGCCGTGATGACCTCCGGTTCGGCGGGCGCCCCCTCCACGGCCTCGGGGGCCTTCTCGACGACCGGCGGCAGACAGGCCGCCACGCCGACCTGCGGGTCGTGCAACAGCGTGACGCCGGCAGAGACGGTGAGATCCTTGATCAACAAACTGTCGCCGATCTTGAGCGCCGAGACATCGACGTCCACGCGCTTCGGGATCTCCGTCGGCAGACACTCGACCTTGACCTCCCAGAGCAGGTGATCCAGCCGACCGCCGTCTTGCGTGACGCCGACCGCCTCGCCGGTGAACTGCAGCGGGACGGTCACCTGGATGCGCTTGGTCAGCGAGACCTGCTGGAAATCGACGTGCAGCACCTGGGCGGTCACCGGATGTTGCTGGATCTCCTTGATCAGCACCGTGCGGGAGGGGTGCGCCGCGTCCGCGCGCACGGCCAGCGTGATCAGCACGTTGCCCCCGGCGGCCGTGCGCAGCACCCGCGCCAGGTCTTTCGCCGTCAGCGCAATCGGTGTCGAGGTCTGGCCTTCGCCGTAGACCACGCCGGGAATCGTGCCGGCCCGGCGCAGCACCCGGCTGATCTTTTTGCCCGTCTCAGGACGAACGGACGCTTCGAGTCGCATCGGTTCCACGGATCGTCACTCCTTCCTCAAAGAGCGAGCTCACTGATTCTTCGCGGTGAATCCGCCGAATCGCCTCGCCCAACAATGGGGCGACGCTGAGCACGCGGACCTTCGGCAGCCGCGCAGCCGCCTCGATCGGGACGGTGTCGGTCACGACGAGCTCCTTCAATGGCGAGGCGCGCAATCGCTCCGTCGCCGGGCCGGATAAGATCGGGTGGGTGATCGCCGCGTAGATGTCCCGGGCCCCCGCCTCCTGCAGCGCCTTGACCGCCTCCACCAGCGAGCCGGCGGTCGCCACGAGATCGTCCACGATGATGGCGGTCTTGCCGCGCACCTGCCCCATGATGTCCAGGACCTCCGCCTCCTCGGCGTTGATCCGGCGTTTGTCCACCATCGCGAACGCCGAGCGCAGCCGCTTCGCGTAGGCCCGCGCCATCTTGACGCCGCCGACATCCGGGGACACCACGACCGGGTCCGGCAGGTTCAACGACGCGAAATACTCGACGAACACGTTGACCGCGAACAGGTGATCCAACGGGATGTCGAAGAACCCCTGGATCTGATGGGCGTGCAGATCCATCGTCAGCACCCGGCCGGCCCCCGCCCCGGTGATCAGATTCGCCACCAGCTTCGCCGTGATCGGCACGCGCGGCTGGTCCTTGCGGTCCTGCCGGGCGTACCCGTAATACGGGATGACCGCCGTGATCCGCCGGGCGGAGGCCCGCCGGAACGCGTCAATCATGATCAGCAGCTCCATCAGGTGGTCGTTGACCGGCGGGCAGGTCGGCTGAATCAGGAACGCGTCGCGGCCGCGGACGTCCTGCTCGATCTTGACCCGGACCTCCCCCTCGCTGAATCGTCCGACGACCAGCTCGCCCAGCGGCACGTGGAGATAGGCGCCGATCGCCGTCGCCAGCGCCCGGTTCGCGTTGCCGCTGAAAATCGTCAGGTCGTTGTCACGCATCGGCGGATCCCGCTCCTCTCTGGCAACACCGAGCCGGCCCGAATGATCGCGCCGGTCTTCACGGTCACGCGCGACAAATCGGTAAAGCTGCCCACCTGCACCCGGTCGCCGAGCTGCGTCCCGCGGCCCAGCCGGGCAAAGGGGCCGATCTGGCACCCCCGGCCGATCACCACCCCGTCCTCAATGACGGAATTCGGGAACACCACCGTGTCCTGCCCGATCCGGCTGCCGTCGTAGATATAGGTCGTGTACGGGTCCACGATCGTCACGCCCGCCAGCATGTACCGCTCCAGGAGCCGGGTTCGCATGATCGTCTGCACCCGCGCGAGATCCGCCCGGGTGTTGATGCCGAGGAACTCCCCGACGCTGCGCGTGGACGCCGAGGCGATCGTTTCCCCCTGCTTGACCAGCAGCGCAATCGCATCGGTCAGGTAGTACTCGCCGCTGGGCGTCGTGCGGATCTGGCGCAGCGTCCGAAACAGCAGCCGCGCGTTGAAGGCGTAGGCCCCGACGTTGATCTCCTCGATGCCGCGCTCCATCGGCGTGGCGTCGGCATGCTCGATCACGCGGACGATGTGACCCGTATGGTCCCGGACGATCCGGCCGTAGCCGGTCGGCTCCCTGAGCACCGCCGTCAGCATGGTGCAGGCCGCCTGCTCCTGACGGTGCGCCGCGAGCAACCCTTCGACCGTCTGCGAGGTCAGCAGCGGCGTATCGCCGTAGAGGATGACGATGTCGCCGGTGAACCGCCTCAGCCGCCGGTGGGCCTGCAGCACCGCATTGGCGGTGCCCAGCAGCCGGCGCTGGACGACCGTCTCCACCGAGCGGGCGAGCTGGCGCCGCACCAAGGTTGACCGATAGCCGACGACCGCCACCACGCGGCGGATCCCCGCCCCGTGGATCGCGTCCAGCACGTGGCCGATGAGCGGCTTGCCGTAGAGGGCGTGCAGCACTTTCGGGATCTGCGACAGCATCCGCGTCCCATCGCCCGCCGCTAGGACGATGGCGGCGACCGGTCGGGGTCGCGCGCTACGCGACTTGGCGCGTCCCATCATTGATCACCAAGGTGGGGCGGGCCCGCTGCGTCACGCACGCCTCCGTGACGACGCAGGCCTCCACGTCGTCGCGGCCCGGCAGCTCGAACATCACCTCCAGCATGATCTCCTCGATGATCGCCCGCAGCGCCCGCGCCCCGGTCTCCTTGCGCAAGGCCGCCTCGGCGATCGCCCGCAGGGCATCATCGGTAAACGACAGCTTGACGCGCTCCATGTCGAGGAATTTCTGGTACTGTTTCACCAGCGCGTTCCTCGGCTCGACCAGCACGCGGACCAGCTCCTCCGCCCCCAGTGGATTGAAGGTCGCCACGACCGGCAGGCGCCCGATGAATTCCGGGATCATGCCGAATTTAATGAGATCGGCCGGCTCCACCTTAGACAGGAGGCGGCCCAGGGCGTGGTCCGCGGCCGGCCCGGCCGCCGGCTCGTGAAACCCGATGCTCTTCTTCCCCAGCCGCCGCTCGATGATTTTGTCGAGCCCGACGAACGTCCCGCCGCAGATGAACAAGATGTTGGCGGTGTCCAGCTGCACGTAGTCCTGCTGGGGGTGCTTGCGGCCCCCTTGCGGCGGGACGTTGGCGACCGTCCCCTCGAGGATCTTCAGCAGCGCCTGCTGGACCCCTTCCCCCGACACATCGCGGGTGATCGAGACATTCTCCTGCGTCTTGCCGATCTTATCCACCTCGTCAATGTAGATGATGCCGTACGAGGCCCGCTTCACGTCGAAATTGCAGGTCTGCAGCAGCCGCAGCAGGACGTTCTCCACGTCCTCCCCGACGTACCCGGCCTCGGTCAGCGGCGTGGCGTCGCACAGGGCGAACGGGACATCGAGGATCCGCGCCAGCGTCCGCGCCATCAGCGTCTTGCCGCAGCCGGTCGGCCCGATCAGCAGGATGTTCGATTTCTCCAGCTCCACATCGCCGGCACGGGCGCCGGCCCAGATCCGTTTATAGTGGTTGTACACGCTCACCGCGAGCTGGCGCTTGGCCGGCTCCTGGCCGACGATGTGCTGATCCAACTGCCGCTTGATCTCCGCCGGCTTCGGGAGATCGGCCAGCGAGGGGGTCTGGCGCAGGCCCTTGGCCTGTGTGGCGTCTTCCTCCTCTTTGATCAGGATCTGCTCGCAGAGGCGGACGCACAAATCGCAGATGTAGATGCCGCCCGGCCCGCTAAACAGTTTTTTGATCTTGTCGCGGCTGCGCCCGCAAAACGAACAGCGCTCTCGTGTCGTCGTCATCACCTTACGATTCCTTCACACCCACGGCGGCCACGGAGGTCCCCCATGGCAACGGGAGACGCCGCGCCCACCAGTTCTCCATCCGTCCGTACCGCACCAGCATGCCGTTCAGCCACGGCGGCAGCGGGGCATTGTCCGACCCAACCGGCCGGCCCCGGCGCAACCGCCGCTGTTTCCACCAGCGCAACCCGGCGATCCCCGGCAGCGTCGCGCACTCGGCGTAGCTGGACCACACCACGCGCAGGCCGGCCCGCCCCATCAACGAGGTCAGTTGGGGCTTCGTGTACCGCCGCCGGTGGCCCAACTGCTCGTCCCAATAGCTCCAGAGCCACCGGAAGCTCGGCACGCTGATCACCGCCAGCCCCCCCGGCCGGAGCGCGCGGGCGATCTCGGCCACCACCGCCGCATCATCGTCCACGTGCTCCACGACGTCGAGGGCCGTGATCGCGTCGAACGCGCCGTCGGCGACCGGCCAGGGGCATTGCGCCAGATCATGCTGAATGAGCTCGGGCAGCCCCCGCCGCCGGCAGTAGGCCAGCGCCTCCGGCGCCTGGTCCATGCCGACCGCGGGCCCCAGCCGCGCCAACGCGGCCAAGAACCCGCCGGTGCCGCAGCCGATGTCGAGCGCCCGCCACCCGTTGGAACCGGCCGCCGGCGCCGGCCGGAACCGCTCCAGCAAGCCGATGATCCGCTCGCGCTTGCCCACATGCCACCAATGGGTGAGCTCCTGCGCGTACAGCTCATCGTACTGCTCACCTTGCATAGACCGGCTGCCGCTCGGCGCCGGCCGGCGCGCGGGACGCGCGCTGGCCCACCAGGGCCCGCTCACGAAACGCCCGGCGGATCAGGCGCAGATAGCCGGGCCAATGGTACACGACGTTGGTGTTCATCGCGCATTCAAACGTGCAGTGGCATCGGGTCTTCAGGATATACTGGCGGATACCATCGGCGCGGGGCCGCTGCAACAACCGGCGGATATTATAGCCGGCCTCCCGCAGATTGCCGAGCCCGAAATGCTCCCCCGGCAAGATCTCGCAGGGGTACACCTCGCCGACTTCGCTGATCACCACGAGTTTGTTGGCCGCCGCCCGGCATGGGATCACCATGGCCTGGCGTTCCAGCGTCTTCCCAATCACGTCCCAGGTCTCGCCGATGACCGCCCGGATCAGCGGGGACCACGGCCGGACCTCCCGCCGGCGCGGGCGCTGCTGCAGGCGCGCGATCAGCGCCCGGTACCGCTGGACGGAGGCATGCCGGGCCTCGGGGTCTCGAATCGCGCCGCGCGCGTATGTGACGCTGAGGTTGTCCACCTCCCACTCGCGATCGACAAACTCCACGATCCGGTCCACGCCATCCTGGTTGAGGCCGGAGAAGGTCGTGTTCACGTCAATCAGCAAGTTCCGCGAGCGCGCGCGCAGCGCGGCCAGGCGACGATAGGTCTCGCCCACCCGCTCAAACGACCCGGGCGTCCGGCGGATCGCGTCGTGATCCGCCCCGACCCCATCGAGCGACAGCGGGATCCGCACGCAGGTGCCGGGGCAGCTGGCCAGCAGACGGCTGACGACCCCCTCCACCCGGTCCGGCAATGAGCCGTTCGTCGGGATCGTGAGGTAGCGCACCCGGTTCTGCCGGGCGAACACCTCGGCGATCTCCGCGAGGTCGCGCCGCAGGAATGGCTCACCCCCGGTCAACGACAGTTGGATCAACCGGCCGAACGACCGGGAGATCCGCCGCATCTCTTCAAGCGTCAGCTCGTGGGTCGACGCCGACTCAATCTGATCCAGGTAAAAACACATCTTGCAGCGGAAATTGCAATGCGCCGTCACGTAGAGGATGGCGTAGATCGGCGTCCGCTGGAACGCCAGGTCCGCCACAATGCCGGCTCGATCCAGGAATCGGCTCATGCCGCCGCCGGGGCCTCCGCCATGGCGCCCGCCTCGTCGGCCCGCCGCATCGGCAGCGGGAACGGCGCGCTCAACGCCCCCGCCGCGGCGCCCGCGAGCACGGCGGCGGACACCCCGAGGCCGACGATCCCGGCGCGGGCCGCGAACCACCATCCCGCCTCGCGCGCGGCGAACCGGAGAAACGGCCCGTACCCATACCCGTACACCCCTAAGGCCGCCGCGCCGCCGGCCGCCAGCCATGGCCACCCGGCCGGCGCCGCGCAAGCCCCCAGCAACAGCGCCGCGCCCAGCGGCCCCCCGGCGGTCGCCAGCGCCACGCGGCGCGTCGTCAACGCCGTCTCAAAGGTGCGATGCTCGGTGAAATAGCGTGTCCACCAGAAGCTGCGCCGGGCGAGGGACCGGAGCAATCGGAGCGGCCCACCGAACTCGTGCGCCACCTGCACCGCCGGGTCCAACACGATCCGCCCGGCCGCCGCCACCCGACGGCCCAACTCCTCGTTTTCAATGTCCACGCCGGGCCGGAATGGCTGATAGCCCCCCACGGCGTGAAACGTCGCCCGGCGGATGACCGCGCACTGGGACGCCAGCACGTTGTATCGGTCGCACGCGCGCCGATGGCTCCAATGCTTCAGCAAACAATAATACCGAGGGAAAAATCCCGCGTTCAACGGCGCCGGCGTGTAGCGGCCCACCACGGCGTCGGCCCCCGATTGGGCCAGGCGGCGCAATGCCGTGCCCAGGGTGGACGGCAGCACCGCCGTGTCGCTGTCCAGGAAAAACAGCCACGGTTGCGTCGCCCGGACCGCCCCGGCATTCCGGGCCGCCGCCGGGCCGCGATTCGTCGCCAGCCGGACGACCGTGCAGCCGAATGCCCGGGCCACCTCACCGGTGGCGTCACGCGACCCGTCGTCCACCACAATCACCTCGGCCGGCCGGTCGAGCGACTGCGCGAGCGCCTCCAGGCACCGACGCAGCGGCCGGGCCGCATGATAGGCCGGGATGACTACGGAGACGGAGACGGTATTTGCCCCGCCTGGATTCGAACCAGGATAGCCAGACCCAAATTCTGGTGTCCTACCGTTGGACGACAGGGCAGATGAATTCATGAATTCCACCGGTTTCCCTTGAGGCCCTTCCAAGAAATGGGTCTACTGGACTGCGCGGCCTAATGATCCCCGGACTCCCGCGGTCCGCCGAGACGTCTGGGCGGATGCCGGGAGGGCCGTTCTCGCCACGAGGACCGTCCAGTCCGGCTGCCCGCGCTGCACGCGGGCAGCGAGGGCCTGGGCCTGGGCCTGGTCCGCCACGAGCCCGAATGTCGTGGGCCCGCTGCCGGACACGAGGACGCCCAGCGCCCCCTCCTCGGACAAAACGGCCTTCAAGCGTCGAATGGCCGGATAGCTGGCTTCGATGGCAGGCTCGAGTGCGTTGGCCAGGCATCCCGCCAGCACCGCGGGGTCTCCCGTCCGCACCAAGCGCGGCAGCAGTGTATCATCGGCCTGTGGGGGTGTCAAGGCGGCCGGCAGCCGGTCGAACTGCGCGTAGACCTCCGGGGTAAGGACGGGGATCCCCGGATTCACTAAGACGTGCCAGAGCGGTGTCGCGGGCGGCGGGACCGGTACGATGGCGTCGCCCCGCTCGTGGCCCCATGCGACGGTCGCCTCGCTGACAAAAAACGGGACGTCGGCGCCGAGTTGCCCGCCGAGGGCCATCAGTCGGGCGCGGTCCAGGGGGGCGTCGCAGAGCGCGTTGAGCCCCAGCAATGTGGAGGCCGCGTCCGACGATCCACCCCCCAATCCGCCCGCCACCGGGATCCGCTTCGTCAGCGCCGCCTCCACCCCGCCGCGGAGGGCCGTGGCCTGGAAAAACAGTTGGGCCGCCCGCACCACGAGGTTCCGGTCATCGGTCGGGATCGACGGGTCGCTGCACGTCAGCGTCACGCCGGCGGGGCGCCGGGTCAGCCGCAGCTCATCCGCCACATCCAGGCGCTCGTACAACGTCTTCAAGGTATGGTACCCATCGGGCCGGCGTCCCAGAACCGCGAGGTACAGGTTGAGTTTGGCCGGGGGGTGGAGGGTGAGCGTCGAGGGGGGTACGGGGGTCACGGGCCGACCGCAGGCCGCAAGGCGGTCGCGCGGCTGCGGAAGGCGGCCAGCTCGGCGGCCGGCACCACCCAGGCCCCGCCGGAGTCCACGTCGTTGATGGTCACGCGCTCGAACTGCGTGAAGTCATACGCGTGGAACACGCTGGCGGCGGTGTGGGCGATGGCGGTCGCCACCCCCTGCGGCGATTCGGGGCGCAGGTCGGGACGGCGAGCCGGTGGCGCTGGGGGCATGTCGGCGGCGACCCCGAGCCGGAACTGAAACTGAAACGCGCCGTCCACAAACTCGCCGTTGACCGCCAAGCCGATCACGCCCGGCTGCGCGCCGACATCGAGCCGGACGCGGCGCACCACCTGCTCGGCCAGGAACTGCGGCAACTGCACCGGCTCCACGAAGAATGTCTCTCCGGTCCACTGATCCGGCGGTCCATAGGGCGCGAACTCGGCCGGGATGTCCCAGCGCCCGCGCGGGGCCGGCCCTTCACTCAGGCGCACCGGCACGATGCGCTGCACCAGGCCTCGGAACTCCGCTGCCTGAACCAAAAAATAATAGCCCTGTTCCTGGACCAGCGGCGACTCGCTGGTCGGCACCAGCGCGCGGGCGAAGGCCAGGACGGTGTCCGGGCCGATCTGACGGGCGCGGACCTCCGCCAGCGTCGCCATACCCTGCCCCGGCCGGCTGGCCGGCACAAGATTCTGGATCAGGAACGGGAGGATGGCGCGCGGGTCGGCCTGCGAGGAAAAGTGGCGGGAGATCTCCGGCACCGGCGCCCGGCGCCGGAGATCCTCAAACAACTGTTGGACCGTCCGGCGGGCCAGCGCCGACGCCACCGGGCGGAAATAGATCACCGCCCGGTATTTCAGGAACTCCCCCTGCGAGATGTCGTAGGCGTTGAGCCGCTTGAGATCGAGGATATGGCCCAGCCAGTGCAGCTCGACCTCGCCTTGATCGGCGTCGCGGATCACCACAAGATAGAACTTGATCGGGGCGTCGGTCGAGAGGATGACCCGCCGCACCACGAGGGCCACGTGCTGCAGCTGATCCATGCCGCCGGCGGAAAACCTGAGGGACTGGGTGAGCGTCTGGGGATCAGTCTCAGGGGTGATCGACACCGGCGTCTCAAACAGGCCCGGGGCCTGGAGGAAGACGGCGATCGTCGAGCCGTGGAGCGTGGCCTGGACGTCCATCTGGTACTCGCGGCGGCACAGGTCCATCACCGCCTGGGCCACCCGCGCCTGGGGGTAGCTCGGCCCGCACCCGGCGAGGAGCGCCCCCACGAACACCACCGCGAACGGGGTCAGGCCCCGCGGGTGGCGTCCCCGG
>JACQRF010000131.1 GCA_016206635.1 Candidatus Omnitrophota bacterium | reverse complement strand
GTTCAAAGCCCCCTTGCGACCACTCCCCCTGACCGCGCTCCATGCCGCGCTCGGAGGCGCCGCCACCAAAGCCCCCTTGCGACCGCTCCCCTTGGCCACGCTCCATCCCGCGCTCGGAGGCGCCGCCACCAAAGCCCCCTTGCGATCGCTCCCCCTGGCCGCGCTCCATCCCGCGTTCGGAGGCACCGCCACCGGTGCCACCTTGATTGCCGGGAGCGCCACCCGGTTGCTGCTCCGTTTGTTGGCGGCCTTGCTCTTGGGTTTGTCCTTGGGTTTGGCCTTGCTGTTGTGTTTGCTGCCGAGACGCCAAGGGATCGCGATTGGTGCCTTCGAGCACCCCTCCGGCGCGCTCAGTGCCAGTGCCTTCGCGCTCCCCCACGACTTCTCGTGTCGCTTGATTGGTGATTTCGCGGGCCTCCGCGGCGGACAGGCCGCTGGCCTGCAGCTCTTTCACCATCGTTTCCATGGCCTCAGGGGCGACATGCTCCTGGGCTTCGGCGTCTGCCGCCAGGGCGGGGGAGGCCCAGGCCATCAGACTCACAACGAGTCCACCGGTGATCCAGCGATGAGTGCGCATCATGGTGCATCCTCCTCAGTATCCATAAAAAAGAACGGCTGAATTCCCCCTCGAGGAACTCAGCCGTGATGGCCTGCGCTGGCAACTGGCTGCCCTCGAGGGGCCCTATAGTTTTGCGTCCCCCGCTCGCGCGGGGTTTGCCTTGAGACAGACGCGACGTCCTGGTTGTCACCCCAAGCTTACCTGATTCCAATCATAAAAAGGGAGGGGGCTGGAAAATTTTTTTCGGGCCAGCGGCGGGCCGTTGACGCGGGGTGGCGCCGTTGGTATACTGCGTGTCCATGACCCATCCCCCCCTGCCGGCCGGCCCCACCGTCGGGCGGCTCGGTCTCGAGTCCGGCAAGCTCGGCATGTGGCTGTTCCTCGTCTCGGAGGTGATGTTCTTCGCCGGGCTGCTCAGCGCCTACATCGTCGTGCGCGCGGCGCATCCGGCCTGGCCGGGCTCAGACGGCCACCTCAGCGTGCCGGTCGGCACCATCAATACCCTCATCCTGATTTGCAGCAGCATGACGATGGCGCTGGCGGTCGGGGCGGCGGACCGGCAGGACGCCCGGCAGCTGCGCCTCTTCCTCGCGGCGACCATCACGCTGGGGCTCGTCTTTTTGGGCGTGAAGGCTTTCGAATATCAGGCCAAGTTCCACCACGGGATCGGCCCGCACACCAATATCTTTTGGTCGTGCTACTTCGTGCTGACCGGCGTGCACGGGCTCCATGTGCTGATCGGCGCGCTGGCCAACGGCTGGGTGCTGGCGCGCACGCGGGGAGACCGGTTCTGGGCCACCCAGCGTCATCTCGTTGAGCTCTCGGGCTTGTACTGGCATTTCGTGGACATTGTCTGGATCTTCCTGTTCCCCATGCTCTATCTCATCTGATGGCCCACGCGCCTGTCATGTCGACCAGCAAGTATGTGATGATTTGGGTCTGGCTGGCCGGCTTGATGCTGCTGGGGGTGGCGCTGTCCGAGCTCCCGATCGCGCCGCGGACGATCTTCCTGCTCGTCCTTGGGTTGTCCACGGTCAAGGCGATGTTGGTCGCCGCGTATTATATGCACCTGCGGTTCGATGACCGGTTGCTGACAATGGTGGCCTTGTCGCCCGTGCCGTTGGTCATGGTGCTCGTCATCGCCCTCCTGCTCGACAAGCCGCATTTCCTGCATTGATGATCCGCCGCCTCCTGCTCGCCGCCGTGGCCGGAGGGCTGATCGGGCTCTCGGCCGGTTCCGCGGCGGCCGATTCGCTCGGTCAGGGGGATGAGGGCGCCCCGGCTCTCCATCCCGCGCCGTTGACCGGCGCGGCCTGGCTGCGCAATGATCATCCACTCTATCTGACGTTGATGTCCACGGCGCTCCCCGATCGCGCGGCCACCCTCGCCCCGCGCCGCTCGGCCTGGGCGCTGGCGTACCTCGATTCCAACACCATCGCCGATCAAAATAACCTCGCCGTGACCGACCGGATCATCGTGGACGCCGAGCTGCAGCGGATCGAGCTGCAATGGCGCTACGGGCTGATGGAGCATCTCGAGGTGGGCGCCGCCGTGCCGTACCTGATCTTGGGCGGCGGGTATCTCGATGGGTTCATCGAGTCGTTCGACGAGCTGTTCGATGCCGTGCCGCGTGCCCGGCGCATCCGCGGGGACGGGGAATTCCGGTACCTGTTCCGGGTGAACGGGCAGAACGTGATTGATGAGACCGATACGACGCGCCACGGGTTGGGCGATATCCCGTTGCAGCTCAAGTATCAATTCCGCGACGAGGCGGACGGGTGGTTCCCGCAGGCGGCCGTCCGCGGCCTGCTCAAGCTGCCGACGGCGACTGATTCACTCCTCGGCGGCGACCGGGTGGACGGCGGGGTGGGGCTGCTGGCGGAGCAGCCGTTCGGCGAGCGGCTTCGGGTGACGCTGAATCTCGATGTGACGTCCGCGCACCTGCCGCTGGCGTTGAAAACCGTGGACCTCGATCCGGTCGTCGTGACCGGGTTCCTCGCGCTGGAGCATCGGCTGACCCGGAAGGCGTCGTGGTGGGTCCAGTACACGGCGGCGAGCAATCCGTACCCCACCTTCGACAACGATATGACGGCATTGAATCGGTTGCCGATGGGCATCGGCCTCGGCTGGACCTATCGCGTGTCGCCGCGCGCCGCCGTCACGCTGGCGGCGGGTGAGAACATCAACTCGGCGTGGCCGGACTTCGCCTGGAGCGCCGCCCTCGACGGCTCGTTTTGAGGTCAACAGCTCGAAATAGGGACGGTTCTAGAACCGTCCCTATTTCCTAGCGAAGGACAAGGCAGAGGGCGGCGGTCAGCAAGCCGAGGTAGGTCCCCCAGACGTTGCCCAAGACGGCCAGCAGAAGCCCGATGGGCGCCAGTCCCCGGTCATAGGCCGCGGCCACCAGCGGCGCTGACACTACCCCGCCGACATTAGCCTGGCTGACCGTTGCCAGCAATCCCAACGGCGCCTTCCGCCACCACCCGACGAGTGCCAGCACCAGCCCGTGAATCGCGACCGCCGTGGCGCCGGCCGCCAGATACGCCGGGGCGTGCCCGACGGCTCGCAGGTCGGCCCGGGCGCCGATCGTCGTGAGCAGGACGAGCAGACAGAATGTGCCCACCCCCTCCGTGGCTGGTTCCCGACCCAGCCGTCCCACCGGTGTTAGCGACAACAACACCACGCCCGTCGTCACCACCAACACCGTCCACGTCGCCGTTGTGAGCGCCGCCCACGTCGGCAATCGCTGTGAGATCGCCTGCGCCCCCCATGAGATGAACAGGGCGATCATGAGGGCGCCGATGGCCGAGCGAGGGCCCGGCCGACGGGTGACGCGAGCCGGGGCCCCCGCCGCCCCGCAGTGGGGGATGGGGGGCCGATGTGACCCCCACGAGGACGGCGGGGTGGGCTCGCGGCAGGACCCGTCGGCCGGACCCGAAGCGAGGCCCTGTGACCGTGCCCTTGCGAGCAGGAGCGCCATCCAGCCATAGGCGATGATCGTGTCGGTCACGATGACTGGCGCGACGACGGCGTCCGCGATCCCCAGCGCCTCTTTGACCGCGAGGAGATTCATGGAGCCGCCGGTCCAGCTTCCTGCCAACGCACCGAGGCCTTGCCAGGCGTTGGGTGGAAGATAGGCGCGCCAGACACGGTAGGCGATGACCATCCCCGCGACGATTCCGAAGGAGCCGACGGCCATGAGCCCGATCGCGTGCCGACCCAGGCGGAGGATGCCGAGCGCGTCGGTGCCGAGCAGGAGCAGGCCGAGACATACGGGCAGGAGCTGGGCCGAGCACCAGCCGTAGAGGGGCGAGGCGGACGGCCACCAGCCGGCGGCCGTGCCGAGCATCGGGATCGCATAACACCAAAATGGCAGCGGCAGGATGCGGAAGATCGTGGCGGTGCGCGGTCCGGCCTCGAGCCGCCGCAGCAGCCAGACGAGACTCAACAGGACCAGCGCCAGGGAGATCGGGTGCTGGATCACGCGACGGAGAGCCGGGGCCCTCGCGTGCGGAACGCGGTGGTCTTAGGGCCGTCCACCAGCAGGTGAGAGTCCAGGTCAATGTAGCGGAACGCGCCGCTGCCGCACGCCAGATGGACGCTGGGGGCGAGCCCCACGGCCGATTCGGCCATGCAACCGAGCATGAGATCCACGCGGGCCCGCCGGGCGAGGCGGATGATCTCGCGCGCCCCGAGCAGCCCCGACTTGGCCAGCTTCAGATTGATGACGCTCGCGCCGCCCTCCGCGAGCAGCCGCCGCGCCTCCGCCGGCCGGCGGACCGACTCGTCGGCCGCGACCGGGACCACGCGGGCGCGCGCGACCTGTGCCATCCCCTCGACATCGGCCGCCGGCACCGGTTGTTCAAACAGAGCGACCGGCAACCGCAGCAGGCGCATCGCCCGCGCGAAGGCGATGGCCCCTCGCGGCGGAAATCCTTGGTTGGCGTCCACCAGGAGCGTGGCGCGCGGGGCGGCCCGGTGCACGGCCATCAACCGCGCCAGGTCATCGTCGGGATTCGCGCCGGTGACCTTGACCTTCAGGCGCCTGAAGCCCCGGCGCGCGGCCGCGCGCGCCGCCGCCTCGGCCATCGAGACCGGCCACGCGGAGATCGTCAAGCTCGTCATGACGGGGCGGGGCCGCGTCGCGACCCCGACCATGCGGGAGGCCAAGGCCCTCCACAGCGGGAGGCCCGCCGCGGCGGCTTCCGCGGTGGCCAAGGCGCATTCGACGGCGCTTAAGGCGGCCGGGCTGGCGTTCGGCGCCGACCACGCCTCGCGCAGGTCGTGCCAGGCCCGTCGGGCGGGGGCGCCGATCAGGCGGGGCGAGAGCGCGTGAAGGCACTGCCGCATGGCCGGTTGGGCGTCGTCTGGCCAGGCGAGTGACGCCGACGCCTCGCCGCGCCCGGTCCATCGGCGACTGCCACCGGCCAGCGTCACGGTGATCAGCAAGTTCTGGCTTACGGTTTTCCGCCCTCGCGCCGTGACGAACGGCTGCCGCAGGGGCAGGTTCCACGGCGCGTGCGTGACGGCGGCGATGACGGGGTCGTTCACTCGAGATACGTCCCGCACGCGACGCGCCGCCCCGCGGCCTCCTGCAGGCGCTCCTCCAAGGGGCGCTCGTGGACGCGCCGCCCGGTCCCGGGACCCTCAATGATCCGCCCATTGCCGGCGTACAGCATCACGTGCGTGATGCGGTCCGCATGGTCCGGGTCGGCCAGGAAAATGAGATCGCCGGGCTGGGCGTGTTCGAGCGGGAGCGCCCGCGCCCGCAGGAATTGCTCATGGGCATCGCGGGGAATGATCAGCCCGACGGCGCGGTAACAGAGGTTGACCAGGCCGGAGCAATCGACGGCTCGGTGCGGCGGGGCCGGGGCCGCCGGGTCGTGCGCGGCCCGCCCGCCCCAGTAGTAGGCGTCGCCCAGCAACAACCGCGCTTCGCGGACGATCCAGGTGCGGCGGGAATCCGCCGGCATCGCCTGCATCGCCCGCAGCGACGCCGTGTGCTGCGCGTGAATCCACCCGTCGCGGCCGTCGAGCAGGATCACCTGCTGCCAATCGCCGGACGATTCGCCGGCGCGCAGCCAGGTGCCCAGGGAATAGCGGAGGACGATCGGCGCGCTTGATTTCGGCTGGCTGCGGACCACGCCGAGCTTCTCCGTGACCACGAGGTTGGGCTCCCAGCCGGCCGGCGGCGCGGCTAACCCGCGCGACTCGACCCACCCGGGGTACCCTTCCCAACGGCCGTGATGGCTCCACTCCGGCTGCTCCACCGCCTCGATCCGGCTCCAGGCCCCTTCCGTCGCGTGGACGATCACTTCCTCGCCGTACAGGAGCTGCGTTTCCTGCAGCGGGTCGCGGACCGGCTCCGCGTTCGCCGGTTCCGGCCGAGCCCGCACGTCGAGCAACGGCGCCGCGACCCGCATCCGGACCGGTTCCTCAGCTGAGGCCGCGGCGGCGAGAGTCAGCATCCATCCCACGATGATGACGCACTGCACGCGGCCCATTCTAACACACGGCGTCTGTGGTATCATGAGGCGCATGCGGCGGTGGGCGTGGGCAATGCTGCTGGCGATCGGCGGCGCCGGGACCCCGGCCTGGGCGATGAATGTGGATCGGCTCGACGAGGCCGAGGTCCAGCAGCTGGAGATCGTGCTGCAGCAGTTGGGGCCGTTGATTGATCGGCGGCGCGCCAAAGGGACGCTGCCGCTGATGACGTTTCAGGAGCTCTACGTCCCGCTGGCCTATCCCCAGCGGGCATTTCTGGATGCCCTCCGCGCCGTCTCGCCGGAATCGCTCGGCGGTTCGAGCCGCCGCCTCCCGCCGCCGAGCCCCTACGAGGCGTTCGTGCGGATTGACGGACAGATCGTCCAACAGCACGGCGAGGCGGAGACCCTGCACCCGGAGTTTCTCCCGCGTCCGGTTTTCGACGCGTACCAGCGGATGATGCGGGCGATGCAGCGCGATCTGGGACGCCGCCTCTTCGTGGAGTCCGGCTACCGGTCGCCGGCCCATCAACTGTATCTCTTCTGCTTCTAC
>JACQRF010000130.1 GCA_016206635.1 Candidatus Omnitrophota bacterium | reverse complement strand
GATGAAGGCCGTGGACAAGTTCGAGTACGAGCGCGGGTACAAGGTCTCGACCTACGCGACGTGGTGGATCCGCCAGGCGATCACGCGCGCCATCGCGGACCAGGCGCGGACGATCCGCATCCCGGTCCACATGACGGAAACCATCAATAAGCTGATCCGCGTGTCCCGGCAGCTCGTCCAGGAGAACGGCAAGGAGCCGGCGCCGGAGGACATCGCCCACGAGATGCGGATGCCGGTCGAGAAGGTCCGCGGCATCTTGAAGATCGCGCAGGAACCGATCTCGTTGCAGACGCCGATCGGCGACGAGGGCGACACCCACTTTGGGGACTTCATCGAGGATAAGCGCGCGGTGTCACCGGCCAATGCGACCGCCTTCGCGATGCTGAAGGAACAGATGGACGATGTCCTGGGCACGCTGACCGACCGCGAGAAAAACGTTTTGAAGCTGCGGTTCGGCATCGGCGACGGCTATCCCCGCACGCTGGAAGAAGTGGGGGAGCAGTTCCACGTCACCCGCGAGCGCGTCCGGCAGATCGAAGCCAAGGCGTTGCGCAAACTCCGGCACCCCACGCGATCCCGGCGGCTCCGTACCTTCCTCGAGATGGGCCTCGGCGCCGACGCCATCTAAGGTTGTTCGAGGGTTGGAATCCGTTGGGCCCTTAGCTCAGTCGGTGAGAGCAGCTGACTCATAATCAGCCGGTCCCTGGTTCGAGTCCAGGAGGGCCCAGTCCCCCGGCGTTCGGAGACCGTTGACGAACATGATTCGATTGCAGTGCGACGCGCCAGCGGCGCTCATCCCACCCCTGAGCTATACGCGGGGACGCCCGATCCTCTGGCGGTGCATCGCCCCGGCGACCCGGTATCTGCGTGCCGTCCACGCAGGGCGCTACACGTCTCGCCGCGATGCCCGCCTCCTGGATGTCGGGTGCGGCGATGGTTATTTCTTGCGGCGGAGCGCGTGCCGCGAGCGCCACGGCGCCGACCTGCTGCTGGGAGATGACATCTGCCGTGGCCTCGACGCGGCAGATGCGTCCTTTGAATACATCACCATGCTTGCGGTGATCGAGCACCTCGCGGATGTCCGCGCCGCCCTCCGCGAAGTGCACCGGCTCCTGGCGCCCGAAGGGCTCCTGATCGTGACGACCCCCAAGCGGTTCGCCGACCGCTTGATCCGGCTCTATGTGCGAGACGTAGATCAAATGCATGAGACCTACTTTGACGAGCGGTCGCTGCGGGCGACGGCCCATGAGTGGTTTGACGTGGTGGAGGCCCGCACGTTCCTGTTCGGCCTCAATCAGGTTTTTTGCCTGAGGAAGCGGCTACCCCCCATGTTACAATCTATCGCTCCCGTCTCATGACGCGGGGGCTCTTCTCCTTTGAAGGAGGGGATCATCAGGGGGACCCTGGGTCCCCCTGATAAAAATTGGCCGCGGCCAATTTTTGGGCGCATAGCTCAGTTGGTTAGAGCGTTCGCTTCACATGCGAGAGGTCACAGGTTCGAGTCCTGTTGCGCCCACCACATGGTTTTGATAGAGGTGTTTGGCGCAAGAGGACTCGAAGGGAGCCCCGCTCGATGCGACTTATGGAGCATCGGTTGAGCGGGGCGGGCGGTGACCGAGCATCCTGGCGACCCGCCACGTATTGTGGCGGGGAGCCGAGCGAGGCACCGAGTCCTGTTGCGCCCACCACATGGTTGTGATGCAGGCGTTTGGCGCAAGAGGACTCGAAGGGAGCCCCGCTCGTGACGGCCGTTGACATCGGTGAACAACTCAAAGCGCTCGTTGAGCTGCAGGCGCTCGACAAGCAAATCTACGACCTCCAGCGCCGGCGACAGGCCAAACCGCCCCAGATTGAGCAGCTGAAGGCGGCGCACCAGGCTCAGACGCAGCGCGTCAAGGATGCCGAGGCGCAGCTCAAGGCCCTCCAGGTCAAGCGCGGCTCGATGGACGGTGATCTCGCGGCGAAAGAGGCCCATGTCAAAAAATTGCAGATGCAGCTGTATCAAGTCAAAACGAACAAAGAATACACCGCGATGCAGCGCGAGATTGAAGGGGCCAAGGCCGACAATTCCGTTCTGGAGGAAGAAATCTTGAAGGTGATGGAGCAGATCGACCAACAGAAAGCGGCGATCGCGGGCGTGGCCGAATCGCTCAAAAGCGACGAAGCCGCTATGCGGGCGGCGGTCGCCGCCGTGGAACAGGAGATGGCGGTGCTGGACACGGCGATCGCCGGCCTGCAGGCGCAGCGTCAGGCGTCGGCGCCGCGCGTCGAGGCGAAGGTGCTGGCCCGGTATGAGCGCATCCTCGAGAAGAAGGAAGGCGTCGGCCTGGTGGCGGTCGATCCCCGCCTGGAAGCCTGCGGGGGGTGCCACATGAATGTTCCACCGCAGACGATCAACGAGATCCGCCTCAAAGAGCGATTGATCGCCTGCGAGTCGTGCGCCCGCCTCCTCTACTACCCTGAAGACGTCATCGCGTAGCCCCCGGCCCGTGGAGGTCGTGTGCCTCGCGGTTGATGGCGCCGCGCGCGGCAATCCCGGTCCGGCGGGCGCCGGGGCGCGGTTGGTGGACCTCACAGGCCGAGTCCTCGGCGAGCATCGCCTGTATCTCGGCGAGACCACGAATAATGTGGCGGAGTATGCCGCGCTGGCGCTCGGGCTGCACCAGGCGTCCCGGGTGGGCGCCCGCGAGGTGCGCGTGCAAAGCGACAGCGAGTTGTTGGTCAAACAGATGTGCGGCGAGTACCGTGTCAAAGACCCCACCCTGCGCGTGTTCCACGCGTTGATCGGGACGATGCGGGACGCGTTTCGCCGATGCACGATCGCCCACGTCCCGCGCGAGCACAATCGCGCCGCCGATCGCCTGGCGAACCGCGCGGTAGACGACGGGTTGCGCGCCCAGACTGCGGCGCGGCGGCCGGCGGCCCCCGGCGACCCGACCCAGCGAACGTTCTCTTTTCCCACCTCGTAAGGTATACTGGGCGTGTGAGAGTCGGCTAGGTGGTCGCTCTCGGTCGAGAGGCCGGGAGAGGAAAGTCCGAACTCCATCGGGCAGCGGAGTGGGTAACGCCCACCCCCCGCAAGGGGCGGATCAGAGCCACAGAGACGAGTAGTCCCCGAAGGTGTGCTTGGTGCAAACCAAGCAGAGGGGATGACGTGAAACGCGGCAATCTCTCCGCGGAGCAAGGCCAAATAGGTCCCGCCATCCGGTGGCCCATCGGGATCCTCGAAAGAGGAGGCGGGGCGGGTAGGCTGCATGAGTCCGTCGGCAACGGCGGGCCGAGAGGGATGACCATCACCCCGCCGACGAGGCGGGGGACAGAATTCGGCTTATCGGCCGGCTCTCACATTTCCCCGCCCGATCCGCCGGACCCCGATCGCCAGGCATACCGCGCCCCACATCACGGCGGACGCAATGTGCGCGGCGCGGGACGCGGCGCCCAGCAGATCCGGGGCCGTGGCGCTCACCAGGAGCACCGACCCCAGGAAGAGCCCCCACCCGAGCCGATCATCCGGCGCGCGCGTCACGAGATAGGCGCCGAGCACGGCATACGGCAGCAGCAGGTGAATGAACGTCGCGATCCAGGCGTGCGGCGAGAAGATCACCATCGCGATCATGACGAGTGACGGGGCGACCAGGGCGCAGAGCGGGTCGTCCGTCTCTCGAGAGATCCGCATCGCCCGCCACACCCATCCCCCGTAGAGCAGCGCGAACCCCGCCGTGACCCCCATCGCCGCCGCGAGCTGCCCCCCCGTCACGGTCTCGGCCTGAGGGCCGGCGATCACCCGCAGCGCGGCGCTCAATACCGATTGGTTCTTGTAGCGCAGCAGCCATTCATGATTGCCGCCTGAGGCGTGGAGGGTGCCGAGCCACTCCATTACGGCCCCTCGCGTGCCGGCAAACCCCAGATGTGGGATCGGGCTGGCCAGATACGTCAGTATCGCCAGGAGTGTCCAGCCGAGCGCCCGCCATCGGCGCGCGGCCGCCAGGTAGGCCAACCAGACGGCCGGGACCAATTTGCACAAGATCGGAATGCCCAGCCACCACCCCGCCGCGGCGTCGCGCCGGCGCCGATGGGCCACTAGAAATCCTATCAGGCAGCCGGCCAGCACGACGTCGATTTGTCCTAGTCGTAAATTGGCCAAGAACGGCCGCAGCACGGCCAACAACGCCATCCCGGCGATCACCATGAAGCGACCGTCTTGAAGCGAGGGATCGACCAGACGCCGAATGCCCCAGAGCGCGCCGAGCAAGGCCACCGCAGTCAATCCGTACCACCAGCGAATGGCGACTTGAATCGGCAGCCGTGACCATGGAATCATCGCGAATCCGAACGGCGGCGGGTATTTGAACAGGTATTCCTTGTCGGTCGTGTAGTGCGTGGGGTGCTGTTCGTACATCGAGGCCCGCCGATCGATTTGATAGCCCGCCTGATAGAACACGCTGAAGTCGGTCTGGGTGATGCCCCAGAACCGGTGGATGCGGCTGTAGTACCGAGCGCCGGCGATCAGGGCGATCAACCCGATGACCAGCGCGAGACCTGCGAGCGGGCGCCGCATGGCGACATGCTATCACATTTTTCTGCCAAACCCCTTGACACGGTGGGGCGCAATCCGTATACTCGGTCATGAAAGTGGTAAAAAGTGGAGGAAAGTGGAGGACTTGCGTGAACGATCTGAGTTGTGGGTGCCGTCGGGTTTGCCTTTATCGGGGAGCCCCCACTGGGGGAAAAGGCGAATATACGCGGTGGGAGAGCCACCGTTACCATAACGCACCCACAACCAGCTTGACCGGAGGGGGCTTCGGGGGATTCGCCCGAAGCCCCCTCCTCATTTGACGGGGCGGGCGAGGCGCGGATGTTTTACGGCGAGCATGAACACACCATTGATCGCAAAGGGCGGCTCATTATCCCGTCGAAGTTCCGGGAGGCCCTGAAGGAGCACTATGCCGAAAAACTCGTGGTCACGCGCGGATTGGACCAGTGTCTCTTTGGGTTTCCCGAGGAAGAATGGAAGGCCCAAGAGCAGCGATTTCGCGCCATCCCGTTCACCAAGGCGCAGTCCCGCCAATTCAACCGGCTCTTTTTTTCCGGGGCCGTGGAACTCGTTTGGGATCGCCAGGGCCGGATACTCCTTCCGCAGTACCTCAAAGAGTTTGCCGGGATTACCCGTGATGTGGTCGTCGTCGGCGTCTCCAACCGGGTTGAGATCTGGGCCAAGGAGCGATGGCGACAAGCGTACGACATGACGCGCGGATCGTTTGAAGAGATCGCCGAAAAATTGTGGGAACCGGAGTGAGCGATGAGCCCCCGCCGATCCACCGGCCGGTCATGGCTGACGCCGTCGTCCGATGCCTGGCGCCGCGCCCGGGCGGGGTGTTCTTGGACGCGACCGTGGGGGGCGGGGGACACAGCCGGGCGATCCTCCAGGCGGCCGGGCCGGCGGCGCGCGTCGTGGCCATGGATCGTGATCCGTCCGCCCTGGTGGTCGCGGCCGACGCCCTCCGGGAGTTCGCCGCGCAGATGATGTTCCGGCACGGCTCATTCGAGCAACTGACCGCCGCGCTGGAGGCGCTCGGGGTGCGGGGGCTTGATGGCGCGGTGTTCGATCTCGGGGTGTCGTCGCTGCAGCTTGAGACGGCGCCACGCGGGTTCAGCATTCAGGCGGACGGGCCGCTGGACATGCGGATGGATCCGGCGCAGCCGCTCACCGCCGCCGAGGTGGTCAACCGGTGGCCGGGGCACGCCTTGGCGGATGCGATCGCGCAGTACGGCGAGGAACGATGGGCGCGGCGGATCGCGCGGCGCATCGTCCAGCGCCGGCCGATGCGGACGACGGGGGAATTGGCCGCGTGCGTGTTGCAGGCGCTGCCGCCTGTCGGCCGGTCAGGCAGGCGCGGCCGGGCGTGGCAACGGATTCATCCGGCGACGCGCACCTTCCAGGCGCTGCGGATTGTCGTGAACCGGGAGCTTGAAGCGCTGGCCGCGGCGCTCCCGCAGGCGATCCAGCGGTTGCGGCCCGGCGGCCGGATCGTGGTGTTGGCGTACCACTCGCTGGAGGACCGGATCGTCAAACAGGCGTTTCGGCGCGCGGCGGCGGCCGGGGAGGTAGACGTGCTGACGCGGCGGCCGCTCCGGCCCGGGGATGAGGAGGTGCGCGGCAATCCGAGGTCCCGCAGCGCCCGGCTGCGGGCCGCGGCGCGGCGCGCGTGATGCCGATGCGGCGGTGGGCGATGGGGATCGGCGCGGGCACGCTGGTCGCCCTGGCGTATACCCATCAGCAGATCGTGTTGATCGAGGCTCGATACGCGATGGAACGGCGCTTGGCGATGAGGGCGGACAGGCTTGACCAGCATCACATTCTTCTCTACAATGTCCTAACCCTTCAGGCACCTCGCCTGTTGGAACAGCGGCTGGCACGACGCGACGTGACGCTCGTCAGTCCGCGTCGGATCGCATGGATGGCGCCGTCCTCCGTACCCGCCATCCCGGCCGCTGAGCTGCGGGGTGCGCCGGGCCTCTTGGCGCGGGGACGACAGGTGATGGCGAGTCTCGTGACGCCGCACGCGACCGCCGAAGCCGAACCGGCTCCGTAGCCGGATTACATCCACCAGCCCCTCGGCCGGCCGGGATGGCCGAGGTGCACGAGGTGCTTCACGGTTGGGCGATGTTGAGCAAGGCGCACAAGGACCGCTTGGCGGGGGTTGTCCTGGCCTTCACGGCCCTTGGCCTCCTCGTGTGGGGACGCCTGGTCTGGCTCCAACTCGTGGGGGCCGGACGCTATCTCGCGCTCGCCCATCAGCAACATCAACTGGTCGTCGAATTGCCGGCCAGCCGCGGCACCATCTACGACCGCCACCTCCAACCGCTCGCCACCGATATCCGATTGCCCTCGTTGTACGCCGATCCCCGCTGGGTGCCTCACAAGGCGCGCGTGACCACGGCGTTGGCGCCGATCCTTGGGCTCCCACCGTCGGCGGTGTCCGCGCAGCTCCATCAGCGCCGGGGATTTGTCTGGCTGGCCCGCAAAACGTCCAACCGCGCGGCGCAGGCCGTGCAGGCGTTACGCATCCCCGGGGTGGACATGGTCAAGGAACCTAGGCGGGTGTATCCCGGCGGCGCGTTGGCGTCGCACGTCGTCGGCTTTGCGGGATTGGATCACCGCGGGTTGGAAGGGCTGGAGCTGGCGCTCGACCCCTGGTTGCGCGGGCGATCCGGTTGGCGGTGGGCCCAGCGGGACGCCAAGCAGCGGCACCTCGAGGCGTGGCGCCGCGACGTGTTGCCGGCGCGGGCCGGGACGGATGTGGTGCTGACGATTGACCAGGTCATCCAGCACGTGGCGGAGCAGGCGCTGCGGGCCGCGTACGACACGCATCAGGCGCACGGCGCGTCCATCGTCGTGCTGCAGCCGAGGACCGGTGAGATTTTGGCGATGGCGAGCTGCCCATCGTACGACCCGAATGCCCCTGGCCGCGCCGCCACGGAAGCTCGGCGGAATCGGGCCGTGACCGACACGTTTGAGCCGGGCTCGGTGTTCAAGATCGTGACGGCGGCCGCCCTCCTGAATGATCGGGTCATCGCGCCAACCGACCGCCTGTATTGCGAGCAGGGCGAATTCCCGATCCATGGCCGGATCCTCCACGACGTCCATCCGCACGGGTGGCTGACCTTCCGCGAAGTCATCGAGAACTCCAGCAATATCGGGACGGCCAAGGCGGCGATGAAGCTGGCGCCGGACCGCTTGTATCACTACATCCGGGCGTTTGGGTTCGGGCAGGCGACCGGCGCCGGGTTGCCCGGCGAGGTGATCGGCGTGACCAAGCCGCCGGCCCGGTGGTCCAAGCCGTCCCGCGTGGCAATTCCCATGGGCCAGGAGGTGACCGTGACGGCGCTGCAGTTGGCGGTCCTGGCGGCGACGATCGCCAACGATGGCGTGATGATGCGACCCTGGTTGATTCAGGCGGTGCAGGACGCCGAGGGCCGGATGGTACAGATGGGGCGACCGGAGGTGGTGCGCCAGGTCATTGCCCCGGCGGTGGCGGCCGAGCTCAAGGCGATCATGGCCGGCGCCATTGAGCGCGGCACCGGGAAGCAGGCCGCGGTCGCCGGCTACCGGGTGGCGGGGAAAACCGGCACTGCGCAGAAAGTCGAAGGCGGGGTGTATTCCCACCGGCACTTCGTGGCGTCGTTCGTGGGCTTCGCGCCGGTGGACGACCCGCAACTGGCGATCGTCGTGATGGTGGATAACCCGCACCCGTACTATTATGGCGGCGTCGTCGCCGCGCCGGTGTTTGCCCAGGTGGTCGGACAGATCCTGCCGTATTTGGAGCAGCGCCCCCAACCGGAGCCACGCTT
>JACQRF010000134.1 GCA_016206635.1 Candidatus Omnitrophota bacterium | reverse complement strand
GCGCGGGCGCGCCCCCCGGCCCCCCCGCTTCCACGAGCGCCAGCGCGCGCCGGCTGAGCTCCTCCGACGGGAGATCGGCCGGTAGCGTCACGGGTGGGCCGTACGTCACGCGGATCTTCCGCGGGCGCGGGACCCACGCGTGGCGCGGCCACGCCTCGAACGCCCCGGCGATGTAACACGGGAATACCGGGGCACCGGTCATCTTCACAATGAATCCGACGCCGCCGCGCGCATCCTGGAGTTCGCCGGTGGCGCTGCGCGTCCCCTCCGGGAACATGAGCACTACCCCGCCCCGCTGGATCACGTGGATCACCCGACGCAAGCTATAGAGGGAACCCGGGCCGCGCTTGACCGGGATCGTGCGGCAGGCCCGCATCCACCACCCCAAGACCGGCACGCGGAACAAATCCTCGCGCGCCAGATAGTGAATGGGGCGTGGCCACGGCGTCCCGGCCAGCGGCGGATCGAGGAAGCTCGTGTGGTTGCAGACGAGCAGGCCCCCGCCGGCGCAGGTCAGATGCTCCGTCCCCCGCACCTCCCACCGGAAATAGAGCCGGAAGATCAATCGGAAGAACGCCTGCGAGGCGCGGTAGACCGTCATCCGGTTACACCCCGCTCGAATTGCCGAAGGAAGGCGCTCGGTGAGAGAATCGGGATCTCGTGGAATCGCTTCAAGCGCAGGAGATGGCGATCGCCGCTGATAATGGCATCGGCGTGTCCCGCCACCGCGCATTCCAAGAACCGATGATCGGTAGGGTCGTCAGGGATCACGTGGACTCGCATCGCCGGCACGACCCACTCGGTCAGCCGAGGGTGCCCCAAGAGCGCCGTCAAGGTGTCCAAGTCATCCTCGGCAGGATGAAACCGGCCGAGCACCGCCAAGTATTCTTCCAAGATCGGCTGGCTCATGAGGACATGGAGCCGACCCCGATGCCACAGATTCAGGAGACGTCGAGGCCCCCCACCCCACAAACTGGAGACCAGGATGTTGGTATCCAGGACCACTCGGGGGCGGTTCACGACCGTTCGGCACGCACCTGCGCGATCAACCGCTCCACATCTCGCCGGCGGAATCCCGCGCGGTCTGCGGCGTGGCGAAGCCGCTCCCACAACCCCTTGAATTGGAGCGCGAGACCCTCCAATGAGGCCGTACGCAGAACGGCGACGGGGCGGCCGTTGCGCGTTACCACCACCGGTCCTTTGCGCTGCGACAACTGCAGGACCTGCGGCGTGTGGTGCTTCAACTCACGAACGCTGACAAACACCATGGGGGTCTCCTCTGTGCAAAATTGATGTGTCCCAATTGTGTCACAGGATAAGTATACCGCCTGGGCGGGCCGCCGTCAACCCCTCGGATTGACAGCGGCGAAAGCGGCGGGGTAAGCTAAGGGTTCGCGGAAGTGGCGGAACTGGCATACGCGCTAGCCTCAGGAGCTAGTGGGCTTACGCCCTTGAGAGTTCAAATCTCTCCTTCCGCACCACAAACTCGACGAATTGAACCGCTGTCATCTCGCCAAAGAATGGGGTCAGACCCCATGTGGTGTTCGGTGGGTTACGCGAAGAAGAGGATGACCCTGCCGGTCTCGTCGGCCGGCTCGATCGCCAAAAGCTCTTCGAATGCTTGATCCGGCGACAAGCCGAGCTGGTAGTTGGTCGCCAGTCGGAGCACGTCATAGACGGTCCCGACGGCCGCCACGCGGATTATCGCCACATCTTTCCGCAGCGCGTCCCGGAACTCTTGAAATTGATCGCCCGGGGCGATCAACACGACGGCGTTCGGCGGTAACTGGTCGAGCGCTTGATTGGGTGACATGTCCTGGAATTGGATAGCCTCCTGAAACACGGTGGCGCCCGTTCGCAACGTCCCCAACTTGTCTTCGAACGCCTGGGCGCCAGCGGTGACGAACACGCGAGTTGAGTTATGATTATTTCTGAAAGGCGCTGTTGGCCAACTCTGGGAGGTCTTTGGGAATGAGGAGTCGGAATGAGACCTTCGGCAAGGTGCGGGCCAGGCGGGTGCGATGGAACCGCACCTTGAGATCCTCGATCAGCCGCCGCGCCTGGCTGGGGGACACCGCCCCCCATTTGCACTCGGCGACCAGGAACCGCCGGCCGCCGAGCGGCGCCACGAGATCCAGCTCGACATCCCCTTCCCAATACCGGCCGGCCCCCGGATGTTGTCGGCGGCAGAACTGTTCCCACACCCGCGCCGCATGCCGATACAGGAGGGTCTGTCGGTCGCGAGGTGACAGGCGGGGCCACCCGCTCCTGGCGGTCAGACAGGCCCCGTAGTAGAACGCCAGCGCGGGATCTTGGAGATTGTAGAGCACCTTCTTCGTCGTCCGCGGGGACTCCCCAAACGGCAACTCCCGATGCAGCAGGCCCAGTTCCAGGAGCAGCGCGAGGGGTCTGGAAAGATTGGTCTGCCCGGTCCCGAGACGGGCCGCCAGCTCGCTCGGTTTCGAGACGCCGCGGCCCACAAGGTCGAGGATGGCTTTCGGCAATGAACCGGTGATCCCTTCTTCCCGCAGGAGATGCGTCGGTTCTTCCGCCAAGATCGCCATGGGCTGGAAATAGAGCGCGTCGGCTTGCCGGAGGAGGGGCCCCCGCGGCATCAGGCGCCAGTAATGCGGCACCCCGCCGACCAGACTGAAGCGGACGAACGAGGCGGGGTCCCGCACTGGATACCCGAGGACCTTGCAGAACCAGCGGTAGCTCAGCGGCGGCAGGTCGAGGCGGAATGACGCCCGGCCGTACAAGGGGGCGGCCTGGGACAGAAACTGGGAGTAGAGCATGGACTGCGAGGACCCGGAGACCAGGACCAGCGTCCGGTAGCGGGGCAAGTCATGGTCAATCCATTTCTGCAGCAGACTGGGGAGAGTCGGATCTCCCTGCACCCAATACGGAAACTCATCGAAGATCAGGAGCTTGGGAAGCCGCTCGCGGGCGAGGAGCCGCAGGCACTCGCTCCACGTCGTAGGGACGACGTCGCGGAAGATCGGCAGCGTCTCCCGGACCTCCTCGCTGAAATGGAGGAGCTGCTGCTGCGGGGTGCCCTCCACGGCCTGGTGGTAGAGCCCGCCGAAGCGCCGGGCCGCCTCGCCGAGGAGCGCGGTCTTGCCGACACGGCGGCGGCCCGTCACGTACCCGAACAGGCCGCGGCCAAGTCGCCGGCGGATCTGTGCCAACTCATCGGTGCGGTTCCAAAACGGTGTCATGTCAACATCATACATGTCGAACATTATGTGTGTCAAGCATCATGTTGGGATCATCGCCGGAAGGTCCGGTTGGCCTGCTCGTAGGAGGCGAGGTCGCCGATGTCGAACCAGCGGCCGGGGAGGCGCGCGGCGTGCACGCCGGGGGCATGCACCAGCGCGTGGATGAGGTCGCCGATGTTGTCGGTCTTGCCGCCGCGCGCGATGTAGGCATTGATGGTCTTGAGCTGCTCTCCCGGGAAATAATAGAGGCCGGTTGAAACCAGGGTCGTCGCCGGGTCGTCCGGTTTTTCAAAGAATTCGGTGACGTGGCCGGGGGCGTCGAGCTGGACCACCCCGTAGCGCCGCCGGATCAGCTCGCGATCCTGCAAATCCACGACCCCGATCGTGACCCGCGGCGCGTGGGCGCGCGCCTCCTCCACCAAACCGGTCAGCGGCGCATCGAACAGATTATCCCCTGCCACGACCAGCAGATCGTCAGTCACCTGCTGGGTCTGAATGACCAATTCGATATCCCGGACCGCCCCCAGCCGCTCCTCGTTCGTCCGCGTGCCGTCGTTGACGATGACCACGCCGTGCGGACGGCCCCACGCGACGAAATCGCCATAGAACTTGGCGTTGCTGACCAGCAGGAGGCGCCGCAGGTCCGGGATGGCGCGGAGTTTTTCGAGGAGATACTCCACCATCGGCCGGCCGCCGACCGGCAGCAGCGGTTTGGCGCAGGTCAGTGTGAGCGGTTCGAGGCGCTTGGAATAACCGGCGGCCAGGACGAGGGCGTCCATGGGCGATACTTGCTCCAGAGTTCGTCAGCCAGGACGCGCTCCTGCACGGTCAGCGCATCCACGGCAAACCGGTGTTGGAACACGTCGGCCCACGCGGTGCGGATGGAGAGCGCCACGCGGTCGGGCGAATGCCCGTCGGCGGCGATCGTGCCTTGCTGCAGGAGACCATCCCGCCAGCGCCGCTGGGCCGCCCCGGCCACCTTGCGCGCGCCGAGCATGAGATCGCCGGCGACCGGCTGCCGGAAACAAAATCCAAACGCGGCACATCCCCCCTCGCCGTTCATCCTCTCGTCCCTCATCCCGCCCCCTCTCC
The DNA here is from genome assembly GCA_016206635.1 of Candidatus Omnitrophota bacterium. Classification (GTDB taxonomy): domain Bacteria; phylum Omnitrophota; class Gorgyraeia; order 1-14-0-20-64-10; family JACQQZ01; genus JACQRF01. Next base: position 7,317 of record JACQRF010000134.1, on the reverse strand, counting down.
CCTGAAGGGGAGAGGGGGCGGGTGAGGGGTGCGATGAGGGGGCTTGATACAGGGCGTACCGGCCGGCCGAGCGGCCGGTAGCCAACGCCCGCCCGAGCGCCGCATGAAACTGCGCGTAGAGCGTCCGCCCGGGACGGCCGCGCAGGGACGGGGCGCCGCACACGAGCGCGTAGCTGACGTCGTCGGCGTGGGCGACCGCGCCGCCGGCGGTGGGGCGCCGGACGACGGCGACCGCCGGCGGTGCCGCGTCCGTGAACCCCTGGAGCGCCGAGAGCGGCTGGTGACACCCCAGTGAAATCGCCGGCGACTGCCACCGGTAGATCCGCAGAGTGGGCGGCGACCACCGGCGGCGGACCGCAATGGCCAGGGCTTCATCCAGCGCCATGTTGAAGCCCGGCTCCCCGGCGCCGGTCAGCAGGAGGCGCACTAGGGGCCAGGCCCCTGCAGAGCTCCCTGGGGCCTGGCCCCATCGGGGGACGGGCGCCAGCGCAGGTTCGGCTCGCGGGCCGCGCGGACCTCGTCCAGCCGCTCGACCGGCAAGGTGTGCGGGGCCATCTGGACCTGGCCCGGATTGGTCTTCGCTTCCTGGGCGATCGCCAGCAAGGCATCGGCGAATTGATCGAGGGCCTGCCGCGACTCGGTCTCCGACGGCTCGATCATCAGCGCCTCCTCGACAATCAGCGGGAAATAGATCGTCGGGGCATAACAGCCGTAATCGAGCAGCCGCTTGGCAATGTCCAGCGCCTTCACCCCCAGCCGCTTCTGCTCGACGGCAGAGGCGACGAACTCGTGCATGCACGGCTCATCCACCGGAACCGTATACGCCGTCTTCAGGCGGGCCTTGAGGTAGTTCGCGTTCAGGATGGCGTGCTCGGCGACGTGCCGCAGCCCCTCGGCGCCGAGCGTCTTGATATACAGGTAGGCGCGCACCATCGCGCCGATATTGCCGGCGAACGCCCGGACGCGGCCGATCGAGGATGGTGGCGCCTCCACCCAACGATAGGCCTGCCCTTCCTTCTTCAAGAGGGGACCCGGCAGGAACGGGACGAGATGCCGCTTGACCCCGACGGGACCGCCACCGGGGCCGCCGCTGCCGTGCGGGATCGAGAACGTCTTGTGGATATTCACGTGGGTGATGTCGAAGCCCATGTCGCCCGGCCGGAAGAGCCCAAGCAAGGCGTTCATGTTTGCGCCGTCGAGGTACATCAGTCCCCCGACGCCGTGCACGAGGCGGGAGATTTCGAGGATCTCTTCCTCAAACAGCCCGAGGGTGTTCGGGTTGGTCAGCATGAACACCGCGGTGTCTTGATCGACGGCGCGGTGCAGCGCGGCGAGGTCCACGCGCCCGCGCGCGTTCGACCGGACCTCGACCACTTCATAACCGCAGAGCGCGGCGCTGGCCGGATTGGTGCCGTGCGACGAATCGGGCACCACTACCTTTTTGCGGGAGCGGCCCTGCGCCTCGTGATAGGCGCGCGCCATCAGCAATCCGGTGAACTCGCCGTGCGCGCCGGCGGCCGGCTGCAGCGTCACGCCGTCCATCCCGAGAATATCGCCCAGCCATTGCCCCAGCTCGCCGAGCAGCTGCAGCGTCCCCTGCACCGCCGCGTCGGGCTCGTACGGGTGCGCGGTCGAGAACCCGGGAAGGGCCGTCAGCTCTTCATGGATGCGCGGGTTATATTTCATGGTGCAGGAGCCGAGCGGATAGAAGTTGGTTTCGACCGAGAAATTTTGGTGCGCGAGCTTCATGAAATGCTGGACGAGCTCGCGCTCGCTGACCTCCGGCAGCGCGGCCGGCGCGGCGCGCAGGCGCTCGGCCGGGATCCAGGCGGTCACCCCTGCCGGTGGCATGGGCACGTCGAGCGGCGGCAACGAGAACCCGCGGCGGCCGGACACGCTGCGTTCGAAGATGAGCGGCTCGGACGCCCGGTGCGGTCCGGTACCGGGTACAAGCTTGTACCCGGTACCGAGATCGGCGGTGGGCTTCACAACGCCTCCCGGACCGCGGCGGCCAGCGCGTCGATCTCGGCCTTGCTCTTGGTCTCCGTGACGCAGACGAGCCAGCCGCGGTCGAGCGCCGGATCAACGCGGCGCAGATCCAACCCCCCGAGAAATCCCCGGGCCAGCAACCGTTCGTTGAGGGTCGCGGCCTGGCACGGCAGCTGCAGCGCGAACTCGTTGAAGAACGGTGCCTTCGGGAACAACGGCGTCACGCCGGGGATCGCCGTCAACTGCTGCTGCGCGTAGTGCGCCTTGGCAATATTCTGTTCCGCGAGCTCGCGGAACCCCTGCCGGCCGAGCGCGCAGAGATAGACCGTCGCGGCCAGCGCGCAGAGCCCTTCATTCGTGCAGATGTTGGAGGTCGCTTTCGACCGGCGGATATGCTGTTCGCGCGTCTGCAGCGTCAGCGTGAACCCGCGGCGGCCGCGCGCGTCGTTGGTCATCCCGACGAGGCGGCCCGGCACGCGGCGCAGGTGCTCTCCCCGGCACGCAAACAAGCCCAGATACGGGCCGCCGTACTGCAGTGAGAGCCCGAGCGGCTGCCCCTCCCCGACGACGATGTCCACGCCGTACGCGCCCGGCGGTTTGAGCACCCCGAGCGCCAGCGGATTGACCACCACGACCGACAGCGCCCCCACGGCGCGGGCGCGCGCCGCCAGCGCCTCGGCCGGCTCCAAGCACCCGAACACATTCGGCATCGGCACAACGACCGCGGCGGTCTGATCATCAATCGCCCGCTCCGCCTCGACCACGGAGGTCACGCCGTCAGCGTGGGGCGCCTCGACGATCCGGACACCGGCCTGCTTCAAATAGGTCTGCAGCACCTGCCGGTATTCGGGGTGCAGCGTCGCGGCCACCACGATCCTTGAGCGCTGGGTGTGGCGCAGCGCCAGCAGCGCCGCCTCCGCCGTGCTGGTCGCACCGTCGTACAACGAGGCGTTGGCCACGTCCATGCCGGTCAACTCGCAAATCAGCGTCTGGAATTCGTACATCGCTTGGAGCGTGCCCTGGCTAGCTTCGGCTTGATAGGGGGTGTACGCGGTCAGGAATTCGCCGCGCGAGGTGAGATAGCGGACGACGCTGGGAACCCAATGCTCGTAGGCGCCGGCGCCGAGGAACGATCGATGGGCAGCGGTCTGATTCTTGGCGGCGAGCGCCTGGATGTCCCGCACCAGCTCCGGCTCCGTGCAGCCGGGCGGCACGACGGAGAATTTCGCGCGCGGAATCGACGCCGGGATGCCGTTCAGCAGCTCGTCGAACGCGCCGACGCCGATGCGCTCCAGCATCTGGCGCCGGTCGTCAGCTGTGTTCGGCGTGTACTCCACCGCTGTCCTTCTCCGTCACGATCCACGCCTGGTATTGCACCTGCGTCATCAACGCCGCGGCCGCCGCAGGATCTTGGGCCTTCAGCGTAAAGATCCAGCCGTCGCCGTGCGGCGCGGTATTCACGAGGGCCGGTTCCCGGCGCAATCGCTCGTTCACCGCGGTGATCGTGCCGGCCACCGGGGCATAGATCGAAAAGGCGGCTTTCACCGACTCGACCACCGCCGCCTCCTGGCCGGCGCGGACGACCGTGCCTACGTTGGGCAGCTCGACGAACACGACGTCGGAGATTTCTTCCTGCGCGTGCTCGGTGATGCCGACGGCGCCGGCGGTCGGGTCAAACCACTCGTGCGTCTTGGTAAACCGTAACGCGTCACGATTTGCCATGGTGGTGGTAAAAGGGGAGTTGGACGACGGTCGCCCGGGTCGGTCGTTGATGGATCACCACCATCACGGTGGCGCCTGGCTCGCTGGCCTCGATCGTCACATAGCCCAGCCCGATATTGCGTCCCAGCGTAGGGGCATGGGTGCCGCTGGTCACTTGCCCGATCGTCGCGTCGCGACGCTGAATGGGGTAGCCCTGCCGCGGCACGCCCGGCTCGTCCATCACGAATCCGACGAGCCGCCGCCGCAATCCTTCCTGTGATTGGCGCCAGAGCGCCGCGCGCCCGATGAAGTCCGGCTTACTGAACGCCACGGTCCGACCGATCCCCACCTCAAACGGGGTCGTCGTCTCATCAATGTCATGGCCGTACAACGGCATCCCGGCCTCCAACCGCAGCGTATCCCGCGCGCCCAACCCGGCCGGCAGCAACCCCATCGGCCGGCCCGCCGCGTGGGCCGCCTCCCAGATCGCGGCCAGATCGCCCGTCGCCGCCATCAGCTCGAATCCATCCTCGCCGGTGTAGCCGGTGCGGGCGATCAGCGCCGGCCGGCCGGCGATCGTGCCGGGCCGGCAATGATAGTAGCGCAGGTCCGCCAGCGGCGTCCCGCCTAGCGACTCGACCAGCGCAGCCGCCTTCGGCCCCTGGATCGCCACCACCCCCAGCGACGTCCGGAGGTCGTGCAGCTGGGCCCCGCCCGCCTGCTGCTCGCGCAGCCACGCGACGTCCCGGTCGGCGTTGCCGGCATTGATGACGAGCCGATAGCGGTCGCGCGCCAGCCGGTAGACGATCATCTCGTCGAGAATCCCGCCCTGCTCGTGGCACATCGGCGTGTACGCCGCCTGCCCGTCCGCCAGCTTGGCCACGTCCTGCGTCATCACCCGCTGCAGGGACGCCGTCGCCGACGGGCCGGTCACTTCCACCTGCCCCAAGTGCGACACGTCAAACATCCCGCAGGCCGTCCGCACCGCCTGGTGCTCCTTCAGAATGGACGTGTAGGACAGCGGCATCTCCCATCCGCCGAACTGGCTGAACCGGGCGCCGAGGGCCTGATGCGCGGCATGGAGGACGGAACGATGGACGAGCGGCGCGGCCGGGGCCACGGTGGCCATGCCTACGCGGGGCGCCGCCGCTCGGTCGGGGTCGGGCGGCCGGCCCGCTCCAGGAACGCCTCGATCCGCTCGACCACGTCGGCCGGCCGATCGACGACTTGGAAGAGCTCGAGATCGGCCTTGGTGATCGCGTCGGCGGACAAGACGCGGCCTTTCAGCCATCCGAGGAACCCGGCCCAGTACTCGCTGCCAAAGAGGATGATCGGCCATTCCCGGCGTTGCGTCTGCGCCAAGGTCAAGATCTCCGTGCACTCGTCCAGCGTGCCGTAGCCGCCGGGGAAGAACACGTACGCCTTCGAGTATTTGACGAACATGACCTTCCGGCAGAAGAAGTAGGTGAATTCCAGCGGCCGCGTGACGTATCGGTTCTGGCGCTGGTCGGGGATCACGATATTGAGGCCGACCGACTCGCCACCGGCCAGCTTCGCCCCTTTATTGGCCGCCTCCATCAGGCCGGGGCCGGCCCCGGTGATGACGGCGTAGCCGGCCTTCACCAAAAGGCGGGCAGTCTGCTCGGCCAACGGGTAGTACCGGCTGGTCCGCTTGGCGCGGGACGAGCCGAAGATCGCCACGGCCGGCCCGACGTTGGACAGCGCGTCGAAGCCGTCGACGAACTCGCTCATGATCCGGAAGATCCGCCACGTATCTTCCTTCGTGAAATCGGTGCTGGCGATGGGTGTTCGCGCGCGGGGTGACATGGAGGGAACCGATTATACTACGATTCGGTCAGGAGCGCCTGCACATCCTGCGCAAACACCTCGGGCCGCTGGTAGCCGAGGTATTTCTTGGCGATCCGGCCGGCGCGGTCAATCAGGAATGTCGTCGGGATCGCGCGGATCCCGCCGAAGGCGGCCGCCGCCGTCCCATCGTCGAGCACGATCGGATACGTGATCTTGTATTTCCGCGCGAACGGCGCGACGACCGATTCCCCCTCGTCATCCAGCGCCACCCCGATGATCTCGAGATCCGGCGCGTGGGCGGCGTACAACGTGATGAAGTGCGGGATCTCTTCGCGGCACGGCGGACACCACGTCGCCCAAAAATCCACCAGGACGACCTTCCCGTTCAGCGAGGCGAGCGTGATGGTCCGGCCGTCCAGCGCGGTCCACTCGAATGCGGGCGCTGGCGCCCTGGCCGCCGGCGTTTCGGGGTCTAGAGACGCGCCGGCCGCCACCGCGGCCGTCGCCGAGACCGCGACCACGAGCGACACAACAGCCACGCCTAATGGGGTCAGACCCCTCCTGACGGTGCCAGGCCCCCGTAGAGCCCTGTAGGGGCCTGGCACCGTCGGTCTGACCCCCTCTGCCTGCGACAACATGTTTCCTCCTTTAAAGGGCGAACTGATTGAAGAACCCGAAATATTTCACCAACCCGGTCAGCCGATCGGTCATGACCAGGAGGCCGATCGCGATCAAGAGGAGCCCGCTGGCCACCTCCACCCAGCGCAGGTAGCCCTTGAAGCGGCCGAAGACTCGGAGGAATCCCCCCACCGCCGCGGCCGCCAGCAAGAACGGGATCCCCAACCCGGCCGAATAGACCGCCAGCAACAACACGCCGCGGCCGATCGTCGCCTGCGCGCTGGCCACCGCCAGGATCGACGCGAGAATGGGGCCGATGCACGGCGTCCACCCGAAGCCGAACGCCGCGCCGACGGCGTAGGCCCCGATCCACGTCAGCGGGCGCCGCCGCACTGTCACATGCGCCTCGGCGTTCAGAAACGGCAGGCGGATCAGCCCCGTCAGGTGCACGCCAAACAGGATGATGAGGAGGCCGGCCGCCCCCCGGAACCAGGCCAACCGCTGGAGCACGAGTTGGCCGAGGGCCGTGGCCGAGGCCCCGAGCACCATGAACACCGTCGAGAACCCCAGCACGAACCAGGCGGCGCCCGCGAGCGCGCGCCGCACCGCCGGCCCTTCCGCCGCCTGCAACTGCGTCAGCGAGAGGCCGGAGACGAACGAGAGGTAGCCAGGCACCAACGGCAGGACGCACGGCGAGAGGAATGAGACGAGGCCCGCCGCGGCAGCCGCCGCCACAGAGATGTCAGCCACAGAGCGCGCCGCCCATCGCCCACTCCGACTTAGGAGTGTCCCGGAAGACGATCCAGACATGCTCTCGGGGCGCGCCAAGGACGCGGGTCGTCAGCTCCGTCAACTCCTTGGCGTATTGCGACTTCTGCTCTTTGGTGCGGCCTTCAAATAGTTCCACGGTAATGACCGGCATAACCACCTCTCGTGTTCCTTGCAACGTTTCCTGTCACCTCAATGGGGAACCCAGGGTTCCCCATTGGACCCCCTCCTTCAGAGGTCAACAGCTTATCGAAAATGGTTGAGCAGATATCCTACCACGAAGACCTGCGGCAACGTCACCAGCAGCAGCCACCCGACTGTGCGGCGGCCGATCGTCGCCCACAACAGCGACAGCTCGGTCCAGTCGGTGACGACCCCGCCCATCAGGAACGCGAAGCTGTTCCCGAGCGCCCCGGTGTGCCGGTAGATCTC
>JACQRF010000144.1 GCA_016206635.1 Candidatus Omnitrophota bacterium | reverse complement strand
GCCTCATGTCCTCTGCGCATCATATAGTCTTTCAACAACTTATAGTACGTTTTCACTTTGGTGTTTAGCAGCTCAATCTTTCCAAAATCCTCGATCAAGAGTTTAAGGTCTTTGCGCAACACGTTGATAGAAATGCCGCGACTATGGGAGTGCCAATGTTCTGTATCGTTCAATTTCCGAGCGATCTCCTCCGCTCGTGCCTCTCGCATCGTCTGAGTTACTCGTCTTCGTTTCGTTGCCGTAGTCTTCCAATTCTTAAATTTGTATCTCACCAACCACTCTTTCAATAACGAAACTGATAGTTCCCGTTCTTGCTCATAACGGTATAACTCGGCGGGGTCAAACTTCTGAACAAGAAAAGCCATCTCAGCCGTTGAAAGCTGACCGTCTTGCGATTTCTTGACTAGACGCTCATATTGAGCCAGATAACCTAAAGCAGGGATAAGCATGCCGCCGTTTGGACGCTCAACCTGTGGATCGATTGGTCCAAGGATGGAGTAATAATCCATGTAGATCGCATCGCCAGACATAACTAGCACCGTGCCCGCTGACATCGCGTAATTTGGAATAATGAACGCGACGTAACGATAATGATGCCGAATGGCGTCAGCGATACGATGGGCAACTTCGATATAACCGCCGTCAGTTTCGATAATGACGGACAGGCGGGTGTTGCGTTTGTCGGTTCTAGAATCAATCGCATCCCGCATCAAATCATCCGCAGGCCTGACGATTCCTCCGACATACACTAGGACATCGGTATTAAGCGCATCTTCTAGGGCACTAAGGTGGGCGTCGAGTTGTTCTTCGATGATCGTATTGGCATTGCTATGTATTAGCGTTCGGACAGGTTTATTTGGCATGACTTTTCCATCGCATTTCTGCAGCACGACGCGCTATTTCTCGACGTTGCTGAGCAGAAAGCTTTGCTGCTCTTGCTGGGCCACCTTTAATGCCGCCAAGCCTTCCTAGGAGTACGGCTGCTTGATTCTTTGTTTCCGAGGTAACTTCGTCAACAATACTTTTCGCGAGTTGATTAGGATCTCGTGATAGAGAACGCCGTTTTCTTGCCTGCTGAGACATGTCCCTAGTTTGGCACAGAATGCTTGATCGGTCAAGGGGCAGTATATCACGAAACTAGGCCACTACCCCCGGCCGCCACCCAGCGGACCGGGGCGGGCGGACACGGCAAGACCGCCGCCAGGACCGCCCGCATCGGGGCGTTGGCCTCATAGAAGGTCGGCGGTTCATAGGTCCACCCGGTCTTCAGCCGTTGATCTTCCCGGACCAATTTCGAGAAGACGACGCGCCCGCCGAGCGAGGCGGCCACGCGCGCCCGCCACCCAATCTCCCGCTGGATGTCGCGCAGCAGGGCCCCCAGCCGCCGCGCCAGCGCCGGATTGCGGGTGGCAAACCACCGCCGGGCGGCCCAGAGCGTGGCGGGATACGTCACGACCAGCTCGCGATGCTCCCACGCGAACCGCCGCTGGATCCGCCGGTCCGGATGGCGCTGGTAGCGCCGCCATCCCTGGAGGATCGTCCGCGCGATGCGCAGAACGCTGGGACCGTTCACCTCGAAATCCCGCCGGAACGCCCGGAGCACCCACTCCCCCTCTTGCCCCGGCGGGATCTTCGGGTGCCGGTAGTTGAAACGGGCCTGCCCGTGGATATCCCCCTCCTGGTACTGGTCGGCCGGCAGGAGCGTCCCCTTCGCCAGGTGCTCGGCGTACAGCGCGGTCCCGGCGATCGGCGTGTACAGCATGAACTGATGGAAATCGGTGGCGTGGCTGACCGAATACTCGATGGCGTCGGGGAGCGTCTCCGGGCTGTGCTCCTCCAGCCCGATGATGCTGGAACCGAGGACGCGGATGCCGTGGGATTGGAGCGTCTTGACCAGCGCCTGCGTGTCCACGCCCGAGAGCTTCGCGTACCGGCTGGCCCGGCCCTCCAACCCCATCCACACCCAGGAGATGCCCAACCCGACCAGTTGTTCGATCTTGTATGATTGCAGGACCCGCGCGGAGCTGAAGACATACAGCGACCACGACTTCCCCTGCGCCTGCATCAACTCCAGCACCCGCAAGGCCCGCTGGCGATGGAGCAGGAAATTTTCATCCATCACGAAAAACGAGCGGACCCCCAGCGCGCGCTCCAGCCCGCACATCACGCGGAACAGCTCGTCCCCCGTCTCGTAGAAATTGACGAACTTGCCCTTGCCGCCGAACATGGCTGACGTCGCGCAGAAATTGCAGCCCACCGGGCAGCCGACGGACGGGATGAGGGTGGCGGCGACCTCCCCCCGCTTCTTGCGCACCTGCAGGCCCATCGTCCGGGTCCCGAAGGCCGAGAGGGTCAGCGGGTGCCGGATCGGTTGCCGGGGATCCTCGCCCAAGAACTGCCGGAACCACCGGACCCCTTCCCCGCGGACGATGTGGTCGGCGTCAATCTGCTCGGCCAGGCCGGGCCGGTTGGCGATGTGGCCGCCGACGACGATCGTCGCGCGGGGCAGAGACTCCCGGATGAGCCGGCACATCTCCTGGACCTTGCCGAGGTTGGGGAGGATCGAGCTGATGCCGACGATGTCGTACGGGAACGCGCGGAGCTCCTGCAGGAACCGCTCGCGCGTCGGGAAATCCAGCAAGGCGCACGGGGCGTGAATGTTGGCCTGCACCAGCATGAGGCCCCACGACCGATGGAACATCCGCAGCGAGAACGGCCCCTCCGCCCGCGTCACCTGATTCTGGTACAGCTCCATCGGGTTGAGGGCGCGGCTGCCGTACTCATCGTCGCGGGCGTACGGGCCGAACACGCTGGTCAAGAGGACGCGGGCGCGCGTCCCGAGCGGGTGCGTCGGGACCGGCCCATCCGCGGTCGGGGGCACAGGACTCATCGGGTTGGCGCGGCCCCTACGCCGCGCACTCCCCCTGACGGGCCTCGAGCTGAAACGGGGCGTCGGCCCCAAGATCCCGGCAGAGCGCCGCCGGCGGCGGCGCCGGGAGCTCCGCCAGCGGTGCGAGCAACGGTTCCAACGCGGCCGGCCCCAGGCGCTCCAGCGCCGCATGGAACGTTTCGCCGGCGCGACGCGCGGTGTCGTACCACCGCACGATCCGGGCGACCGCCTCCGGCGCCCGCTGGGCCGGGATCCGCAGCAGGGGGCGGCCGAACCGGGCCTCGCCCTCGGCGGTCCGGCCCCCGACGAGCAGCTGGTAGCACGGGACATAGCGGTCGCCGACCCGCGCCGCCGCCCCGAACAATCCGATGTCGGCAATATGATGGTGCCCGCATGAATTCGGGCATCCCGAGATTTTGATCGAGAGCGCCGTGTCCGCCGAGGCCGACAGCCCGTCGCGGCACAGCGATTCGAGGGCCTCGGCCAACCCGCGCGGGCGCGTGATCGCCGAGAGGCAGGTGTCGGCGCCGGGGCAGCGCGTGACATCCACCACCCGCCCGGCCCCCGCCTCGGCCAAGCCGGCGGCCGCCAGCGCCTCGTAGACGCCGGCCAAGGCGCCATGCGGGACGAAACGCAGCAGCAGGTTCTGGCCGTTGGTCAGGCGCAGGCCGCCGGCCGAGCGGCGCGCCAAGGCGGCGAGCGTCCGCAGCTGATCCGCCCGCAGGTCGCCCAGCGGCACGCGCACGGTCACGGCGACGAAGCCGGCCTGCCGCTGGGCCGTCACGTTCGTCGAACACCACCGCGCGAGCCCCCGGCCCTCGAACGCGGGGCTGGGCTCCAGCGGCTCGCCCGGCGGTGGGGCGTCGGCGGCGGCCTCGCCGCCCCAGGCCGCGAGGCTCCGCCCCGACTGCGTGGCCCACACGGCGCGGCGCTCCTCCAGCACGCCCCGTTGGAACGCGCCCCAGCCGAACTGCTCGACGAGGAATTTGAGCCGGGCCTTGGCGCGGATCCGCCGCTCGCCGAACCGGTCGAACAGGCGGAGGATCGCCTCGATCGTCGGCAGCAGCATCGGGAGGCTTGTCCACGGCTCCAGCCGCTGGGCGGCGCGCGGGGCGGCGCCGAGCCCCCCGCCGACGTAGAGCCGGAATCCCGGCCGGCCATCCTGCACGGCGGCGACCGCCCCGAGATCATGGATCGGCGTCCGGGCATGATCCACCGGGCACCCTTCGAACGCGATCTTCACCTTGCGCGGCAACAGTTGGGCCAGCGGATTCCGCAACAGGTAGTCGCTGACCACCCGCGCCGCCGGGGTCACATCAAACGGCTCGTCCGGCGCGACCCCGGCCAGGGGACAACACGTCACGTTGCGCACGACGCCGCCGCTGGCTTCCCGGCTCGTGAGCCCGGCGGCCGCCAGCGCCTGCAGCATCGGGACGAGCGACTGCGGCGCGATCCCGTAGCCCTGGATGTCCTGACGCGTCGTCAGGTGGCACGTCCCTGAGGGGGTGAACGACTCGCAGGCGGCCGCCAGCGCCTCCATCTGCGCCGGCGTCACGATCCCGAGCGGGACCCGCACGCGGAGCATGAAGGCCCCGGGCGCCCGGCGCATGCTGTAGACGCCGTACTGCAGCCGGAGTTTCTGGAACAGGGGCGGTTCCAGCTCCCCGCGCTCGACCGCCGCGAGGGCCGCCGCCAGGTGTTGGAGCTCCGCCTGGGCTATGATCCGGTCATCCACAGAACCCTCCTCACAAAGATTTCCCCGCCGGCGTGCGCGTCCAACGCCAACTCGGTTTCCCCCACCTGGATGATGAGGGCCGGCTGCCGCTGCCGCAGGCGGAGCCGGCGGCCCGGCAGGACCCCGACCGCGCCCAACCGTTGCAGATACGCCGGGCGCCGGCTTTGGAGAGAGGCCACCACCCCTTCCTCGCCGAGGGCCAGCTGCGCCAGGGAGACGACGGCCGGCGCCGCTGGGGCGACCGGCGGGCGCTCGCCGCGCCGGCGCCGCGCCGACCACCACCGGGCGATCCGCCGCACGAGGGGGGACGAGGCGACCCAGCTGTACCCACACCGGGGACAGCAGATGGCGTGGCAGTCGGACGGCCGGAACGGGCATCGCGCGCACGCGGCGGCCTGGTCCTGCGGCGCCAGCGCCAGATTGCACAACGGGCACCGGACGGCCGTCGGCGTCACAGCGCCACCCCCGCGATCGTCAAGAGCCGGAACAGCAGCCCGCCCACGAGGAATGCCAGCGCCGTGACGAGGCCGGCCATCCCGGTCGCCACCCGCCAGCCGCGCTCCTTGATCATCATGAAGTACTGGGCCACGCACGGGACGAACAAGGTGATCGTGACCAGGCTCACGACGACTTGCGCCCCGCTCAGCGCCCCGGCGCGCTGCAAGGCGAACAACCCCGCCGCCCCGAAATCGCGCCGGAGGAATCCGATCAGGAATGCCGCGGTGGCGGGCGTCGGCAACCCCAGCCACGAGACGACGAGCGGGCGGGTCCACCGCTCGACGACCCGCAGCCCGCCGGAGGCGTCCAGCAGGAACAGCAGCAGCGTGCCGAGGAAGAACAACGGCACCGCCTCCTTGAGGTACCATTCCAGCCGCCCGACGGTCTTCGTGAGAATGTTGGCCAGGCGCGGCCGGCGGATCGGCGGGATCTCGTAGAGGAACGGGCTCGTCTCGCCCGGGAGGAGGCGCGCGGCGGCCTGGCCGACCACCACGAGCATGAGCCCCACCACGCCGAGCCAGATCCCCAGCGCCAGCGGCGGCTGGCCGGCCAGCATCGCCAGAATCACGCCGAGCTGGGCGGAGCACGGAATGCCGAGGGCGAGCAGGAGCGTCACGAGGACGCGGTCCCGCCGCGAGTCGAGGATCCGCGTCGTCATCGTCGCCATGGTGTCGCACCCGAGGCCGAGCACCAGCGGCAGGACCGCTTTCCCATTGAGCCCCAGGAGCCGGCAGCCGCGGTGCGCCATCACGGCCAGCCGCGGGAGATACCCGACGTCCTCGAGGAATCCGAAGCAGAGGAAGAACATCCCGACAATCGGCAGGATGATGGCGAAGGCGTACGGCCAGGCCATCGTCAGGAGGCCGTACTCGCCGACGAGGAGCGCCTGGCCCCACCGCCATGGGACCAGCGCCGTGACAACCCCCCGGGCCGCCGGGATCAAGACCCGCCCGAAGACGATCTCCTCGAGGAACCCCACGCCGCGCTGCGCCGCCAGATCGCCGACGAGCCAATACATCACCGCCAGCACGCCGAGGAGCACCGGCACTCCCCAGATCGGATGCATCGCCAGCTCGCCCCACCGCCGGGCCCTCGAGGGGCGGGCCGGGGCGGCCGCCGCCAACGCCCGCGCCGCCAGCCGCTGCGCCTGGTCCCACCGCGCCTGTTGGATCAGCCGCGGCAGCGGGACTGCGGCCTTCGCCTGCGCGGCCGCCGCCAGGCAGGTCAGCGTCTCCACGACCGCCGGCGACAGCCGCCAGCCGCGCGTCTGGCGCACGGCGCGGTCGCCGGCCAGCCAGAGGAGGGCGACCACGCGGCGCGTCGGCACGTCCGGCGGCAGCGCCCCGAGCATCGCCTCGACCGCCTCCTCCACCTCCGGCGGATAGGCGACGGCGGCCGTCGCCACCCGCGCGGCGGGGATCGCCGCCCGCAGCGCCTCCAGCCCCTGCCGCCGGGTGGCCACCATCGGCACGACGGGGATCCCCAGCGCCGCCGAGAGCTCGCCGATCGCCACCGTCATGCCCCGCTCGCGCGCCTCGTCCATCAAGTTCAGCGCGAGCACGCTGGGGAGCATCGCCTCGGCCAGCTCGAGGGTGAGCGCCAGCGCCCGGACCAGGTTCTTGGCATCCCCCACCTGCACCACCGTGGCGGCGCGGTCAAGCAGGAGCTGGCGGGCGACCCGCTCGTCGTCGGAAATCGCCACCAAGCTGTTGAGGCCCGGGGTATCGCACACGTCGAGGCGGACGCCCCCACGCGTCATCACGCCGCGGTCCACCATGACCGTCGTGCCGGGGTAGTTCGAGACGGTGGCGTACCGGCCGGTGAGGAGCTGGAACAGGACGCTTTTGCCGACGTTGGGGTTGCCGGTCACGATGAGCCGGGCGGCCGCCGCGGTCTCGGCCACCGAGGGAGGGCATAGTGGGGCGCTCATGCTGACAGTCTACCGGCCTCGGCAGACCGCCAGTATGATTCAGATCATAGAATGGACGCCGACGGCCCTTTTCTTGTTCTGGCGCCGAGGGCGGCGAGCAGGGCCAGCTCGACGCAGAGGAATCCGACCAACAGCGGCGGCAGGGGCTTGGCGTGGCCGCCGGCGTAGCTGTGCAGGCCAACCAGGTAGAAGCTGACGCCGTAATACGTCATCAGGAGGAGGAAGAAGCCAAGGATGGTCCCAGCCGCCAGTCCGACGCCCCGAATCCATCCAGCCATGCGGCCGTGCAGGAGCGCCAAGAACCAGATCAGGGTGATCAGCGCCCAGGTCTCTTTCGGGTCCCACCCCCAATAGCGGCCCCAGGAGGCATTGGCCCAGACCGCGCCGAGCATGATGCCGGCCGCCAGGAGGACGACGCCGATCTGGATGGTCCGGTAGAGGGCCGCATTGAGGGGGGCCAGCGCCGGGTGATCCCGCCGCGCCAGGAAACACCCGCTGGAAAAATGGGCCAGCACCGTCGCCACGGCCAGCGCCCCGTAGCTGGCGACGATGGTCAGCACATGGATGGTCAGCCACAACCGGCTGCGCAGCACCGCCACGACCGGCGCGATGCTCGGATCGAGTGGCACGTGGTCCGTGAGGATCAGCATGATCGCGGCCAGCACCGAGGCGGCCACGCTGATGTAACGCTTTCCGGTACCGGAAACGCCGCGCTCCACCACGAGGGCCACGACGAGGCCGACGAACGGCAGCCAGAGCATTGTTTCATAGAAATTCGACACCGGGGGGCGACCGCCCACCGCCACCCGCGTCAGGATGCCGAGCCCATGGAGCGCGAAGCCGGCCCACATCGCGCGGACGCCGACCCGCGTGAGGGCCGCGCGCCCGCGGATCATCCCGAACGCCATCAGCGCCGCCGCCACGAGATACAGCCCGCGCGCCCACGCGAACGGGGCCGCGTGATGGTACAGCACCTCCAGGCGCAGTTTCCAGGCCGCCGGCGCCACGGCCGGGGAGGCGGGCCGCAGAGCCGTCGCCAGCGCGCGGAACGCGGTATCCACCGTCGCGGCCGGCGCGCCATCCCGCAGCGCCATCATGAACGCGCCCCACGCCGGCTGCGCGGCGCTCGACTTCAGCACCGGACCCCACTCGCGCGTCGAGGGGGAGCCGGGCGGGACGAGGTCCAGCTCGTGGTGGAGCAGCGTGCTGAACGCCACGAACCGCTCGTAGGCGTCCATCGTCTCCTGCTCGAGCATGGTCAGCGGCTCGTCGCGCGATTGTTTCTCCACGATCGGCGGCAGCCGCCGCATCAACGCGCGGGTGGCCATCAGCCCGTCGTAGGAGATATGGGTCGCCTTCGGACCAACGCCCAACGGCTCCCGGAGCGGCCCGTACGGCACCGCGAGCAGCGGCGCCCCCTGCCAGTCTTCGGGGAACGCCAGGATCGCCAGCACCGTCTCGACGGGATCCTGCGAGCGGTAGCGCGGGGCGCCGGTGACCGCCTCCAACGTCTCGCGGGCGAAACTCTCGAACGGTTTGATCCGGCCCTGATGCTGGATCGGCAGATGCCGCAGCGCGCGCAACGTGGCCGGGGCCACGGCCGCCTGCCGCGGCATCTCGTCGGCCGCGGCCGGACCGCCGGCCGCCAGCCACGCGGCGATCGCCGCGACGACCCAGAACCGCCTCATCGCTGTCTCCTCTGAAACAGCAAGATGACGCCGAGCACGACGATCAGGAACCCCGTATAGACGAACGGCACGCCGGGGTCGCTGCGCGCGGCCAGCACCGTCGTCTCCACCGGCCCGTCAATGAAGCTGGCTTGGAACAGACTGAAGCCGCGGTGTTTGAGCGGATTATTCATGCTGATGGTCTTGCGGCGCGTCAGGCCGAGGGCCGGATCAATCAATTCGACGTCGGCCTCGAACGCCTCGGCCATCTGCGTGCCGGGGTACTCGACCTTCCGGAAATCGAGCAGCTTGACCGAGAACGGCAGCGGGCGCCGGGCCTTCTCGTAGCTGACAATCACCCGCTCGGCCCCGACGCGCAGGTCCGCCGAGCTGCCGAATCCCAGCCAGGTCTCCGTCGCATGCTCCCCGTCACGGAGCACCAGGTGGACTGCCTCGGCGCGGACCCGGTCGCTGCGGTTCGCGACCTCTTGATGGATTTGAGCGCGCGGCTCATGCGCCGCGATCCGGAACGTGGTCTCCGACCAGGGGTGGGTGTACGGCGCGCCGGGCTCGAGCGCGGCGAGGAACTGCCGCTGGCCGGCGTCCCCCGTCAGCGCGGCCGCCAGTCTTCCCTCGGGGGTCCGGATCACCACGATGGAGGACGGCGGCAGGCCCTCCGCGGCCGGGTGCGCGTAGGTCAGATGCGCCGGGATCGTGTGCCGCCACCCGTGCATCGTCGAGATCTCCGGGTGCAAGGCAAACAACAGGTAGGCGTCCGTCCCCTCCGGGCCGCTCAGCGTCAATGCCACGGCGGGATTGTTCGGCTGGTCGGACCGGGTGGACGGCCCCGACTCATCAATGACGAAGTCGGGGAAATAGCGCTTGAACGTCACCTGGTAGGGCGTCCCGGGCACGGGCAGCGCGCGGTCGAACTGTGAGGGCACCGGGAACCGGACCGGCGTCCCGTGGCTCTCGAGATGGACCGTGACGACCCCTCGCGGCGGCGCCGAGGAAGCGCGGCCAGCCAATTGCGCCAAGTGCGCCGCGTCGCGCGCCTCGAGAAAGAGCAGGTGGACCGGCCCCCAACGGAGGCCGAACCGCTCCGGATCGCGCGCCAGCAACCACTCCAGCGCCTCGTGGCCGTCATGCGTGACGCCGACTTGGACGGCGGGCCAGTCGTCGGTCCCGCCCCCCTCGATCCGCTCCGTGGTCACCGCGTCGGGATAGTAGCGGTCAACCGTCAGGGCGACGGGTCCCTTCTCCAACGCCAGCGGCACCGTGAACCGCGGCGCCCGCTGCCAGGCGCGGCTTTCAAACGCGACGGGGATGGCCTGGTGCCGGCCGGGATTGGGTTGGTGCACGAGGAGGAGTTTCGCCGGCAGCTCCAGGGTATTCGACGTCTCCCCCTCCGGGATGATGAGTTGGCCTTCGACGCCGAACCGCCCGCCGAGGACGCCGCCGACGAGAATCAGGATCAAGCCAAGATGGGCGAGCAGGAACGGCGCGTGGCGGCGCTGCCACGGCCAGCGCCGCAGCGCGGCGATGGCCAGATTGATCGCTAGGAAACCGAGGACCCCTTGAAACCACCACGATTGGTAGACGAACCGCTGGGCCGCGGGCGTGCCGAACCGGGTCTCGTAGATCGTGCCCCAGGCCAGCACGCCGCCGATGGTCACTAACAACGGGACGGCGATACGCAATGAGCCAAGGATGCGGACGAAGCGCGTCATCGGAAGGTAGCCTATTGTATCATGAGCCCTGATCCTATGACGCCGGTCATAGAGCGCTTTAGAAGCCGCTCGTGCCGGTGTGGCATTGGCTGCACT
>JACQRF010000143.1 GCA_016206635.1 Candidatus Omnitrophota bacterium | reverse complement strand
GACGTCCGGAACCTGTACGCCTACGCGCTCAAGGCGGTCGAGACGTACCACCGGGAGCGGGTCCCCGTCAAAACGTGAGGGGATGGACCGATGGGCGTCGCACAAACCTCCCGGGCGGCGTACCGGGACGTCCGGGATGGACTGGGGCCCCGGCAACTGAAAGTCCTGGAGGTGATCGAACGCAGCCCCGGCGGGATCACCAACAACGAGTTGGCCCATGAGCTGCGTTGGCCGATCAACTGCGTGACCCCGCGCGTGTTCGAGCTCAGGAGCGCCGGGGTCGTGGCGCTCGTCGGCAAGCGTCCGGACCGGTGGACCGGCAAGCGCTCCTGCGTCTGGGGCCGCGTCCAAGGCGCGCAGCTGGAGTTCGAGGGGTTCGCATGAAGCCGGGCGACTGGTTCGCGCTGGCGCTGGTGGCCCAGTACGCTCTCGCCGCGGCCCTCTACGCCCTCGATGGGGCGTGGCCGAAGGCGCTCTGCTGGTTGGGGGCCGCGCTCATCGGGGTCGCGGTGCTGGGGATGCGGTGATGGGCCACTGGCAGTGCCAGGGATGCCGGTCAGATACGGTGCGGATCCAGCTCGTCGCCGTCGGTGGCGGCGTCTACGAAGCCCGGCAGCTCACGTGCGAGACGTGCGGCGAGCGCGACCACTACACGCTGGACCTGATCGCTCGAGGCGGCTTGCCGCAGACAGCGCGAGGCAGGTTTCGCTGGGTGAAAGGGACCGTCGAAACGGAGGCAGACGTGCACTCGATACAGGACGAAGCATTGATCAGGGTCTGCGAGTATCAGAAGCTCCTGCTCAAAACGGCCCGGTACGTCGGGCTGATCAGCGAGGAGGAGCACCGCCGCGAGCTCGCCGAGGTCGAGGCGCTCCTGACGCGGCTCAAGGCATCGGATGTGGAGCCGGTTTAAGGCGCTGCCCTCCTACTTCGGGGGCAAGCGGCAGCTCTGCCCGGCGATCTTCCGGGAGCTCTCACAGTTCATCCCGCGGGACCGCTGGCAGAACACGACGCTGGTGGACGGTTTCTGCGGCGGCGGGGCCGTGTCGCTCTACGCCAAGGCGCAGGGGATGCGGGTGCTCGCCAACGACCTGGCGGAGCGGAGCAAGATCGTGATCGACGCGCTCATCGCCAACGACCGGGTGACGATTTGTCAGGAGGACATCCATCGGCTCTTCGCCGTCGGCCCTAACGGGAGCCGGTTCGTCGAGGAGCACTTTGTGCCCTCGATGTTCATGGTGAAGCACGCCCGGTTCATTGACGGCGCGCTGTCTGTCACGGCCACGGTGGAGCACGCCACGAAACGGCAGCTCCTGCGGCTGCTGCTCATCCGCTACATGTTCGCGGTGACTCCGTACAGCCAGATCCATTCGGTCAACTACTACCAGTGGATCGAGGACGAGGCATTCCATCGGCTGGGGATGTCCCGCACGAAGAAGGTGCCGTACACCTGCATGCATCCGCTGCGGATCCTGGAGGCGGTGGCGGAGCAGATCAACAAGGGGGTCTTCCCCAACGGCCACCGGAACGAGGCGCACCAGCGGGACGTGTTCGACTTCCTGGCGCAGGCCGAGGGGGACATCTGCTACCTCGACCCGCCGTACGCCGGCGCGCAGGCGTACGAGAAGTTCTACGAGGTGCTGGACCAAGTGCTTGAGCAGCAGGTCCGGCCATTCGAGGCCAGCCCCTTCAACTCCGAGAAAGCCAAGGAGCTCCTCGCGCGGTTGCTCGAGGCGACCC
Organism: Candidatus Omnitrophota bacterium; assembly: GCA_016206635.1. Lineage (GTDB taxonomy): Bacteria > Omnitrophota > Gorgyraeia > 1-14-0-20-64-10 > JACQQZ01 > JACQRF01. The sequence continues at coordinate 12,736 of JACQRF010000143.1, read as the reverse complement.
GGAAGTTCCGGGTGGTAGTCGTCAGCTACGGCAGCCAACGGTACTCCCTGGAGGAGTTCGCCGACACCATCCGCTCGGTGGAGCCGGCGGCCGACATCCGGCCCGTCAACTTCCGGTACGCCATCGGCAGCAAGTCGAACCAGGAATCGCTGCGAAAGGAGCTCTTGGCCGTGATCCATCATGGCTGACGCGCAACTCTTTCAGAAGGTGGAGCTGATCCCGGTGGACCGGATCCGGCCCAACGCCTTCAATCCCAACGCCATGCCGCCGGCGGTCTACCAGCAGCTGGTGGACAACATCAAGGGCCGCGGCTTCCGCAGCGCCGTGTACATCCTGCCGGCCGATGCCGAGGGTGTCCATGTGATCGTGGACGGCGAGCACCGTTGGAAGGCGGCGAAGGAAGCGGGGCTGGCGGAGATTCCCTGTGTGGTGCTGCCCGCCACAGAGGACGAGGCGAAGATGGACTGCGTCACGATGAACCAGCTCCGGGGCGACCTCGTCCCGGTCCGGCTGGCCCTGCTCATCGCGGACCTGGCCCAGCGCCACCCGCTCGAGGCGCTGGAGCAGGAGTTGGGCTTCGAGCAGAACGAGCTGAAGGATCAGCTGGAGTTGCTGAAGCTCCCCGACGACATCGGCCGGGCGCTGGAGATGCAGGCCGAGATGGAGGAGCAGGAGGCGCTGCAGGTGTTGACCTTCGTCGTGCACCGGCCGCAGGCCGAGGCGATTGAGGAGGCGATCGGGACGATCGAGAGGCAGATGGAGGGCCGCAACCGGCGCGGCCAAGCGCTGGAGTACTTGGCCAAGCGATTCCTCGCCGGGGACCGGACGGTGGATCGGCAGACGCCGTAAATTGCGATGACGCGGACTGAGCAGCTCAACCAGGTAAGAGAGCGGGCGATCAGGGTTTACCGCTACGTGATCCGCGGCTTCAACGCCTCGGAGATCGCAAAGCTGGAGGGTCTGTCGCTCCGGCAGGCGTACTGGTACGTCGAGGAGGGCGGCCGCATCCTGGGCGGCGACCTGAAGCGCATGGCCCAGCGGGGCATCTTGCGGGAACTGTTCGCCGCCCACCAAGAACGCAAGAAGGAGCTGTGGCTGACCTACAGCTCGACCCGCCAAGGGGCGGTCAAAGTCAGCTGCATGAATCGCCTGGCGGAGGAGGACAAGTGGCTGGTGGATCTGGCCGAGCGGCTGAAGCTCATTGACCAGAAAGCCGAGGAACAGAAGGTGGACGTTTCACTGGAGCACCGGATCGCCTATGACCGACATGGACTCATCAGCCGGCTCAGAGACCTTGAGTCGCGACTATCGTGAGCTGGTGACGCCCCCGGCCTGCGAGCGCCAGGAGGTGATCTTCAACCACGTCTTCCGGGACAGTCTCGAGGCGGCGGAGGGCACGTTCGTGGCCGGCCGGCACCTGGACGGCTGGTGCCGGCGGCTCGAGCGCTCTCGCAAGACCTCCACCAAGTCGGCCCGAAAGCACGCCAAGAGCACGACGCTCTATGCCCTGATCCTCTGGCTTATCTTCCGGCTGCAGCACCAGCCCGGGACGCCGCGGTACCAGGAGCTCCTGTACCTGAGCTACAAGGACGACCTCTCCCGCTACCACCTGAAAAAGGTCAAGCGCTACCTGGAGGCCAATCCGTGGTTCGCGAGTCTCAGGCCCGTGACCGACGCCGAGAGCATTCTCCACTACCGGACGCCAGGCGGGCGGGAGATCGTCGTAGAGCCGGAGGGGATCCTGAGCTTCAAGCGGGGCCGGCACCCGGACGGCGTCTTGGCCGATGACATCCTGCGCGACCCGACCGTGCAACTGGATCTGACCCAGATCGCCAAGATCACCCGGATCTTCATGGAGGAGGTCGTCTCCATGCCGAAGGAGGGCGGTTTCTTGCACGTGGTGGGAACGCCTCAGGACGCGACCGACCTGTTCAGCCAGCTCGAGGCCATGCAAGCGTTCGACTGCGCCCAGTACCCGGCGCTCGTGAACGAGGCGGCGCAGGAAGTGCTTTGGCCCGAGATGTTCCCGTTCGAGCGCTTGATCGAGATCCGGGACACCGAGATCGGCAAGCGGGCGTTCGAGAAGGAGTATCAGTGTCGGCCGGTCCGGGAGGCGGCGAGCTACTTCGAGCAATCGGAACTGGACGCCGTGATTGATCCGGCGCTGCCCGCCTGGACCGGGGAGGCGGGCCCTCCGGGCGCGGACTACGTCGCCGGGCTCGACGTGGGCAAGCGCAGCCATCCGTCGCACCTGGCGGTGTTCCGCAAGGAGGGCGCATCGCTCATCCAAGTGCTTTCCAGGTGGTTCGACCGGACCGACTATACCGAGCAGGTGGAGTTCCTGAAGGCCGTCCATGCGCGGCTGGGGCTCATGCAGCTCCGATACGACAACACCCGCGGCGAGCTGGAAGGGTTCGCCGAGCAGGGATTGCTCCCGCCCCGCTCTGAGGGCGTGGCGTTTACGGCGAAGACCAAGTTCGAGCTGGCGGCGATGCTGGCCCAGCGAGTCCGTGAGCGGACGATCCGGTTGCTCGATGACCCCCGCCAGAAGCGCCAGTTGCTCGCGGTGGATGCTGGCTTGCAGGCGCCGGAGACGCCCGATGGCCACGGGGACAGTTTCTTCTCGCTCTGCCTGTCGGTCTTGGCCGCTGGCGGGACGCCGCTGGTGGTCGAGGCGCAGGAGGAGCCATCTTCGTATGACACGGAGGCCGGCCGGATCTACCGCCCCGAGCGCAGCTCGGTCTACGCCCCTGAAAGGAGACTCACGCGATGGCACGGAAACGCAGCAGCGGCGCTGTAACCACGGCCCAAGAGCGGTTCATCGAGCAGGAGGTGGAGAAGCGCCTGCGCCGCGCCTTTGAGCAGATCCTGCCGGACGTCGCAGACCGCCCCGGCGACGAGGGATTCCGGCGGATCACGCAGACGGAGAAGGACCTTGCCCCGCCGGCCCACGACCGGCACCTGCGGATCGCTTACTACCTGTACGTCACCAATCCCATGGCCCACCGGATCATCGACATGACGCGGGACTTCGTGATCGGCGATGGCGCGCAGTACAGCGCCAAGGACGAACGGGTCAAGGCGGTGCTCGACAAGCACTGGAACGACCCCGTCAACCACTGGGACATCAAGCAGTTCGCCAAGGTCAAGGAGCTGTTCCTCTACGGCGAGCAGATATACCCGGTCTTCGTCAACGAGTTCACCGGCCACGTGCGGCTGGGCTACATCGACCCGCTGAACGTCGAGCAGGTGCTCCCGGACCCCGGCAACCCGGAGGTCCTGAAGTCGGTCGTCCTCAAGACCGGCAAGGAGGTCGTGGTCCGCGAGCGCAACCCGGAGACGAACCGCCTCGTCGCGGTGCCGAAGAAGGAACTGAGGGTCATCAACGTGGACGGCAACCCGCGCAGCCCGACCTACGGCCGGCTGGTTGGCGACTGCTTCTACTTCGCGATGAACAAGGCCTCCAACGCCACGCGCGGGTTCTCGGAGCTCATGCACCTGTCCGACTGGATCGACGCCTACGATCAGCTCCTGTTCACCCACATGGAGCGGCTCATGTTCCTGCGGACCTTCGTCTGGGACATCCTGCTGGAGGGGGCGGACGAGCAGGCGATCAAACTCCGGCGAAAGAACCTGAGCCTGAACCCGCCCAAGCCCGGCTCCTGGATCGTCCACAACGAGAAGGAGAAGTGGACGGCGGTCACCCCGGACCTCAAGGCCACCGAGCACACCGAGGAGGAGCGCAAGGTCCGCGCCCTCATCCTGGGCGGGGCCGGCATCCCGCCCCACTGGTTCGGGGAGGGGGAGGATGTCAACCGGGCCACCGCCCTGGCGATGGACACGCCGGTCTTCCGGATGCTCAAGGCCCGCCAGCGCTACGTCCGGTTCATGGTCGAGCACATCTTCCGGTTCTGCGTGGACCAGGCGATCATCAAGCGCGTGCTGCCGGCGGGCGACGAGACGCTCTCGACCGACCTCGCGGTGACGCTCCCGGAGTTCTCCGCCCGGGACGAGGGCCAGGTTGCCCGGACGCTGACCGACCTCGTCAACGCGATGACGGTGGCCCGGTCGCAGAACTGGGTCTCGGACGAGACGGCCGCGCGGCTGATCGCCATGATTGCTAGCAAGCTCGGGGTCGAGATCGATCCGGATGAGGAGATGGCGAAAGCCCTGGCGGTGCCAGCCAACACGGAGGCGTTCAAGGTGGCGATCGAGAAGATCATTGCGCGAGGGGGGCATGACGGCTCGCCAGCGGGCGTATCAGACCAAGCTCAGGGCGCTTGAGCGGCAGGCTGGCCGCCTCGAGCAGGACGCCGCGCAGCGGGCCCTGGAGGTCCTCGAGCAAGTCCGCCAGGAAGTGATGGCGGAGTTGCGCGATACCCCGCCCGAGCGGTTCCGGGCTTTCTTCCTGCGGGAGCTGCGGCAGTCGGTGGACCAACGAGTCGCCGAGCTGGAGCGGCGGCTGACGCAGGAGATCGCCCCGAAAGTGCGCGCCGCCCTGGAAACAGGCCGGCAGTCGATCCAGGAACCAGCGGCGGTCCTCGGCGTGGACGTCCCGCTCATCGCCATCCCGCAGAACCTGGTGGACGTCGTCCAGGGATTCACCGCGGACCTCATCAAACGGATCAGCGACGAGGCTCGGTCGCGGGTCAGCGCCGACATCGCCGCCGCGATCCTCCGCGGCGACTCGGTCCTGGACGCGGCCCGGCGGATCGGCCACAGCTTGCATCAGCCGGGGACGACGTTCGGCGGGATCTCCGCCAAGGCCGAGCGGATCGCCCGGACCGAAGTCCTGAGAGCGTACTCTATCGCCCAGCAGGCCTCTTTGCGGCAGATGGCCGACTACGTGCCGGCGCTCAAGAAGCAATGGATCGTCGCGCTCGATGACCGGGTGCGGCCCGCGCACCGGCGAGCGCACGGCCAGGTCCGCGAGTGGGACGAGCCGTTTGACGTGGACGGCGAAGAACTCATGTACCCGCGGGATCCGGGCGGAAGCCCAGGCAACACGATCAACTGCCGGTGCGTCGTCGTGCCGGTGCTCCCGCAGGTCGAGGCCGGGCCGGCGGCGCCTGCGCTCCCCCGCCGGGGAGGGACGCCGGCCCTCGGGGAGCTCGTCGCCGTGGGGGCCGGATGAAGTTCGGCGATCTGCTGAAGCGTCTCAGGCAGGACAGACGCATGCGGCAAGTCGACCTGGCTAGGAGGGCTCGCGTTTCTCTGAAAGCGGTGAAATCCTGGGAGCAGCACTGGCGCCTGCCTCACATGATGACGATCCCTAAGCTTGCCAAAGCACTGGGCCTGCCGCCGGAGCAGCTGGGACTACGACTGTGGTCTTGCCGCGCCGGCAAGCGGGTCGCTAAGCTGGCGGCTGATGGGCGACGAACTGAAAGACCAGCGGGTTGACTTCCGGGAGTCGGTGGCTGGCCTCGTCCGGGAGGCCAAGGACGCCGAGGGCCGGACGTGGGACGCGGTCATCATCCAGTCGGGGCTCTCCAAGAACGGCCGGTTCTATCCGGACGAGGTGCTCCTCAAGAGCGCCAAGCTCTTCGAGGGCGCCCGGTGTTACGCCTACGAGTTCAAGGGCAACTACCTCGACCACCTGCCGGACTTCGCCAAAGCGGCGATGCCGGAGGGCTTCGCCCGCAACCTCGTGGGCTGGTTCGAGAATGTCCGGTTCGACGAGTTCATCGGGGCGGATGGCAAGGCCCGCACGGGCCTGGTCGCCGCGTTCCACTGCACAGATGACCGGGTCCGGCAGACGTTTCTGAATGCCTGGAAGGAAGGCAAACGGGATCTTCTGGGTTTCTCAATCGATGTGGAAGGGACGATCAACAGGGTCTGGATGGCGGGGCAGCTGGCGGATCAGGTGGAGTCCATCGAGCGCGTCACCTCCGTGGATGTGGTCAGCGTGCCCGCCGCCGGCGGACAGGTCGTTCGGCTCTTGGCCAGCAATGGAGGCGGCATGAAAGATCGAATTCTGGAACTCATCAAACAGCACAACCCGCAGCTGCTCGAGGGGCTGGACTTGGCCGCCATCACGGAGGATCAGGCATGGGAGCTCCTGGGCAAACTCCTCGAGGGCGTGAAGGAAGCCCTGCATAGCAAGGATGAGGAACTGAAGAAAAAGACGCTGGCTGCCACCGAGTCGCTGATCGCCTCTGTGCTTGGCCCGGCCGAGAAACTGACCGAGATCTTCAAGGGCGACCGCGAGCTATTGGAGAAGGCCGCGGCCTGGCTGGCCGGCCGGACGGTCGAGAGCGCCTGCGCCCTGCTGGAAGGCGTGATCGGGAAGCACCGCTCCGCGTCCCAGCAGGCCGGCAACGGCCAGACGCCTGACCCCAAGGCCGCGGCCCAGGTCCGGGAGGCGCTGAGCCGGGCCAAAGAGGCCGAGGAACACGCCCGCAAGACCAGCGAGGAGCTGGCCCTCATGAAGGCGCAGCAGACCTTGACCGAGAGTCTCGCCGCCGAGAAGGACCTACCGGAGGTGGCCAAGACACAGATTCGGAAGCAGTTCGCCGGGCGTGTCTTCGAGGCCAAAGAACTCCAGGAGGCGGTCAAGGAGCACAAGGAGTACCTCGGGGCGCTGGCGCAATCCGGAGAGGTGGACGGGCTGGGGAGCCAGGTCAAAGCGGGCCTCCAGGAGTCCGACAAGCTCCAGCTGGCGCTGGACCTCATGCTCGGCTACCACCCGACCGACGCCGAAAAGCCCCAGTATCAGGGGATCCGCCCCTTCCGCGGGCTGCGCGAGGCGTTTCACGCCTTCAGCCGGTACGACATCGCCGACGACGGCCGCTTGAGCGAAGCCCAGTCTCGCCGAGTCCGCGAAGCGACGACGGCGGACTTCTCCTTCGCCTTGGGCGTCTCCATGACCCGGAAGCTCGTCAAGGAGTACAGCCGGCTCCCGTACGACTGGCGCAAGCTCGCCGCGGTCGTCCCCGTGGACAACTTCAAGCAGCAGGAGCGGATCCGCTGGGGCGGCCTGGGCGTCCTGCCGGACGTCTCGGAATCCGCGACGGCCGACTACCCGGAACTGACCTTCCCGACTGACGAGCGGGCGACCTACACCCCCAAGAAGAAGGGCGGGCTCATCACGATCACCCGGGAGATGATCCTCAACGACGACCTCGGGATCCTGCGGCGCCTCCCGACCCGGATCGCGGTCGCGGCCAACCGGCAGCTCAACCGCTTCGTGTTCGACCTCCTGCTCAGCGTCGACGCCAACGGGGCGATCAACGCCGGGACAGTCTACGACGGGCTGGCGCTCTATCACGCCAACCACCTGAACAACCTCGCCGTGGCGCTGAGCTACGCCAACCTGGTGACCGCCCGGCAGAAGCTCTTCGGGATGCCGGAGTACGGGACCAAGAGCACGATCGCCGCGGCGCTGGCGGCTGCGGCCACCTCGATTGCGGTGGCCGCCGGCGACGGCAAGAAGTTCAAGGCCGGCGACTATGCCCAGATCGACGCGGAGATCCTCGAGATCACCGCCGTCTCCACCGATACGCTCACGATCGTGCGCGGGAAGTTCGGCACCACCGACGCCGCCCACAGCTCAGGGGCCACGATCTACCAGATCGTCGAGCCGCAGCTGGGGCTGACGCTCAAGTACCTCGTGGTGCCGATCGAGCTGGAGAACACGGCCCGTATCCTCCGGGACTCGGAGCGCACCCCCGGCGGGAACCTCAACGACATCAATACCCTGCGGGGGCTCTTCGAGGTGCTCACTTCGCCGTTCCTCAGGGGCGACGCGAACAACTGGTACGCGGTCGCCGACCCCGGCCAGCTGGACCTGATCGAGGTCGGGTTCGTGGAGGGCCGCGAGGAGCCGGTGATCCTGCTGCAGGATCAGCCGACCGTCGGCAATGTCTTCGCCAGGGACAACATCCGGTACAAGGTGCGCCACGAGTACGGCGGGGCGGTGATCGACTTCCGCGGCTTCGTGGGCAGCCTCGTCGCCTGAGCGTGAGTGACGCGGGATGGCGACCACGAAGACCTGGGCGAACTTCCAGGCGCAGCTGGCCCTTGAGCTCAAGGCCGATGCCGCCCGCTTAAGCCCCACCGACCTCGACGAGTTTCTCAAGCGGGCGGCGGAGCTCTACGGCAACGACCGGCCTCGGGTCGTCGTCGCGGACGCGGCCGCCACCGGCGCTTTTGACTACGCCGTGCCCTCTGACTGGGACCACGACGAATCCATACTGCTCACCGTCGAGTTCCCGGCCGGCGAACAGGAGCCGCAGATCGTCCCTGACGATGAGTGGATGGTCTACCGGCAGGCCACGGGGACCTACCGACTCCGGTTCCTGGACAGCGTGCCGAACAGCGGGACGATCCGGCTCGCCTACACGGTCCCGCACGCCTTGAGCCCTGCGGCCAACACGCTGCCGGATGCCGTCTTCATGGCGGTCGTCTACAAGGCGGCGGAGCTCGCCTGCGAGTCGCTGGCGGCGCAGTACGCCAAGACCTCGGAGCCCACTCTCAACGCGGACGTTGTGAACTACCGGACGAAGTCTCAAGAGTTTTCTGACAGAGCCAAGGATTTCCTGGGCCGCTACGAGGCGGAGATCCAGCAGGACGCGGCCCAAGGCGATGTGGGGGAGTGGGACCTCGCCATGGCCGGCGGGGGCCGGCAGTTGTTCCACAACCCGAGGTGGCGATAGCGGATGCCCTACTACACCGTCCCTGAGACGCCGGTCGCCTCTGCCGCGCGGACCGCCAACGGCCAGAGCGACCCCAGTGACGTCAGCGAGCACCTCGAGGCGCAGATATTGCTCGACATCACCGCCGTTGCCGGCACCTCGCCGACGCTTGACGCGGTCATCGAGACGAGCGCCGACAAGGCGATCTGGTTCACCCACACCGCATTCGCGCAGAAGACCGCGGCCGGCAAGGACGCGCTCAAGCTGACGAACCTTGGAAAGTTCCTGCGGGTTCGCTGGACGCTCGGCGGGACCTCGCCATCATTCACGTTCTCCGTGGCGCTGGTGGGAAAGGGACTCCGATAGCGAACCTCCGGTTCGAGTTCCGGGTGGCAGGGCTGGAGCGGCTCAAGGCGCGGCCGGAACGGTTTGAGCAAGCGTACCAGGAGGCCGGCCGGCAGACGATGGCGCAGGCCGCCACGCTGCTGGCCCGGGCGGTCGTCCTGCGGTTCGACAAGCCGGCGGGCGGGTTGCCGCCGGCTATCAACACGGGGTTGCTGAGGAGCTCCGTGGCCTGGAGAGCGCCGAGGATCGAGGGTCGGACGATTGAGGGCGGCGTGGGAACGAACGTGGCCTACGCGCTGCCGATCGAGGGTGGCAGCCGCCCTCACTGGCCGCCGAGGGCGCCGCTCGAGTTCTGGGTCCGGCGGCGGCTCCGGGTGCCGGCCAGCCAGGCCAGAGGCGTGGCGTTCCTCATCGCCCGCAAGATCGCCCGACGCGGCACCCGGGCCCGGCGGATCTTCGCGTTGGGATTGGAAGACGCCAAGCCGAGAATGGCCGCCCTCTTCGCGCGATTGCCCCGGCTGATCCTGGAGCGGATGGGCGCATGAGCGTCGCCGCCATTCGGGCGCAGGTCAAGGCGATCCTCCAGGGGGTCGCCAACGCCGGCCAGGTGCACGACTACGACCGCTGGGAGATCGACTGGGACGACCTGCTCACGCGCTTCAAGGCGACGATCGGCGGGACGGATCAGATCCGGGGCTGGACGATTCACGCGCAGTCCGACGGGGCCCGGTATCCGGGCACGAACAACGTCGGCGAGCTGGAGCACCTCTTCCTCCTGCGCGGGTACCTGAGTCTCAAGGACTCGACCGGGAGCGAGAAGGTGTTCGACGATCTGGTGGAGGCCGTGCAGAAGGCGTTCCTGGGCAACTACACGCTCAATGGTTCCGCGATGAACGCCGAGCCGCCGCAGGTCGTGGTCAAGGAGGCCCGGCAGTTGTCTGACGTGCTCGTGCACTACGCGGAGCTCCACCTGAGAGTCAGGGAACGGACGACGTTCTGAGGACCCGACGATGCCGCTCTTGAGACAACGCTCCATCATCCTGGCGAAGGAGGAGACGACCGAGGGGACGGACGCCGCGCCGACCGCCGCGGCCCATGCGCTCCTGGCCTACGACGTCCAGGTGAACCCCATCGGCGAGCGGTTGGCGCGGGACCCGGTCCGCGAGACGATTTCCCCGACCTCGATTCTGATCGGCAGCCGCCACTACGAGGCGACGTTCCAGACAGAGGTCTACCACTCCGGCACCGCCGATGTGGCGAGCCGCCTGGGGGCGCTCTTCAAGGCCTGCGGGATGAGCGAGACCGTGACCGCCCTCTCGGATGTGACCTACAAGCCGGCCTCCTCCGGCCACAAGTCGGCCACGATCTACGTCTACCGGGACGGCTTGCTCCACAAGCTCGTCGGCTGCCGGGGCACCTGGGAGCTGGTTTGCCAGGCCGGCCACCCGGCCCGGCTCAACTGGCGGTTCCTGGGCAAGTACCAGGAACCGGCCGACGCCGCCCTCCCCACCCCGACCCTGGAGGCCAATGCTCTGACGCCCCCGAAGGCGCTGGCGGCCTCGCTCACCTTCAATGCGATCACCGCCTTCGTCGTCCAGCAGCTGCAGATCGTCCTGGGCAACACGCTGGCGATCCGCCCGAACATCAATGACACCCACGGGGTGGCGGGCATCGCGATTACCAACAGGGCTGGGACCGGCAGTTTCAACCCGGAGGCGGTCCTCAACGCCACCTACAACTTTTGGCAGGACTGGGTGAACGCGGCGCTGCGCCAGTTCTCCGCGCAGGTCGGCTCGGCCGCCGGCAACAAGCTGCTCATCACCTGCCCGAAGGTGGCCCTCGACCAGATCCGGGAAGCGGAGCGGGACGGCGTCCTGGTCTTCGAGATCCCGTTCTCGCTGGCGTTCGATACCGGCGACGACGAGGTGGCGCTGAAGTTCTCCTGATGAGCGCCCTCGCCGACGCCAACGGGCTCTATCGGACGACGAACCTGTACGAGGCGGCCTATCTGCTGACGCGCAGCTTCCGGCTCGCGGGAAAGGCGTGGGCCGGCGCCCGGATGGCCGTGTGCTTCGCGCCGGACGAGCGCCTCGAGCAGGCCGTCATGGACTACTACGCCGGCGGGATGGTCCGGGCCCGCGAGCTTGCGGCGCAGTACCGGAGCGTCAAGGACTACGTGTTTTCAGACAAACGAGAACAGGAGGGAGTCCCCCATGGCATTCCAGATCCGAGGCGGGGAGCAGAAGGACTACATCGCTGACCGGGATCCGGACAAGGGCCACCCGACCGTCTGGACCCTCGGGACGCTGGACCTGCGCGTCCGGACCTACATCCAGGACGAAACCGCCACCTTCGAGGTCTCCTCGGACAAGCCCACCGACCGGGCCGGGGTCAAGCTGCGGCTCGGCGAGCGCAACGTCCTCATCGTCCGATTCGGCCTCAAGGGGTGGCGGAACCTCACGGACGCCCAGGGCCAGGAGGTCCCGTTCACGCAGGAGGCCCTCGACCTCGATGGGAAATCGTACCCCGTCGTCGCGCGGGCGCTCCTCGAGCCGTTCCCGTACGAGCTGATCGAGGAGCTGGCCACCGCGATCCTGGGGATGAACACCCTGGCGGAGGCCGACCGAAAAAACTCCGGCTCGCGGTAGCCGTCGCGGGGCTGCGGCTGCCGTGTCCGGACTGCCCGCCGGAGAAGCGCCGGGAGCGCGGCTGCGATGCGCCGGCCCCGTTCCCCCTCTTTGAATTTGAGGGCCAGGCGCTGGACCGCTGTCCCCTGCGGGCCGTCACGGCGCCGTCGATCCGGGCGCTGCGGTTTTTCCGGTTCTTTGAGCGGGGGTGGCTGCCGAATGCGGGCGGGATCCTCGACCAGCCGGCGACCTTCGTCGAGGCGATGGAGTGCCTGGCCGCCGAGCTGAACAGACAGGAGCAGGACCGTGCCGACCAATCACGAGCTGGCCATCATCCTTAAGCTGAGGGACGAGGCGACCGCGGCTTTCCGGCAGGCCGTGTCGCGGATCGACCGGGACCTCGAGACCCTCTCCCGTCGGATGCAGGAGGTCGGCCGGGCGGCGCAGCAGGTCGGCCGGAACATGCTCCAGCTGGGGCTGGCGATCACCGGGCCATTCGCGGGGGCGCTGGCGGTTGCCTCCTCGGTGTCGTTGGGAACCAGTCTGGCCCTGACGGACCTGAAGGGCAGTTTCCGGGACCTCAGCGTCCTTGTGGCCAACGCGATCCTGCCCCTGGTGCGGCAGCTGGCCGACGCCGTGCGCCACCTCGTTGCCCGCCTGCAGGCGATGGATCCGGCGGCGCGGGACGCCGCGCTGCGGTTCGTCTTCCTCTCGGGTGTCCTGCTGACCGTGAGCGGGATCCTCGTCCGGATGGGCGGCCAGCTCCTCAAGCTCGGCGGATTCCTGCTCGGGCTCCTGGCGGCCTTGCAACCGGCCCAGCTGGCCCTCGTGGCGGTGGCCGCCGCGGTCATCGGGCTCCTGGCAGCCACCAACCTGCTGGCGCCCGCGCTGACGCTCCTCGTTCGCCTCCTCGACTTCCTGGCCAACGCCGGGGCCCAGCTCATTGAGGTTGCGCTGCTGCCGATGCGGGCCGCCTTCCTCGGGGTGGTCGCGGCTGCGCAGTCGTTCTACGAGCTGCTGGGGAAGCTCCCTGACCGCTTGGGCGGGCGACAGTTCCGCCAGATCGCCGAGAGCGTCCGCGCCCTGCAGACCCAGGTCGGCCGGTCCGTGGTGGAGGGAGCGCAGCGCGTC
>JACQRF010000129.1 GCA_016206635.1 Candidatus Omnitrophota bacterium | reverse complement strand
GTGACGATCTCGCCCAGCTCCGTCGGCTGCAGCGCCGCCCCCTGCCGTTGGACGTAGTCGCGGTCGAGGATGGTTTGGATGATCGGGGCATAGGTTGATGGGCGGCCGATGCCGAGCTCCTCCAGCGCCTTGACCAGCGAGGCGTCGGAGTAGCGCGGCGGCGGCTTCGTGAAATGCTGCTCCGGCGTCATCCTCAATAACCGCAGCCGATCGCCCGCCGTCATCGGCGGCAGCGTCTGCGGCGTGTCGGCCTCGGCATCCTCCTCGGTGACGGCGTACGCCGCGGTGAACCCGTCAAACAGCTGTTTCGTGCCGATCGCGCGGAATCGGTACACCTCTCCCTCACCCCATCCCTCTCCCCCGAGGGGAGTGGGTGATGGGTGTGGGGCCGCTGGGGTCGCGGTGATGTCCGCCGTCGTGACGGCATACACCGCCGGATTCATCTGCGACGCCACCGTCCGGGCCCAGATGAGCTGGTACAGCTTGAGCTGGTCAGCGGACAGGTGCGCCGTGATGGAGTCCGGGGTCCGGCCGACCTCCGTCGGGCGGATCGCCTCGTGCGCCTCCTGGGCCCCCTTGCGCGATTTGTACCGGCGCGGCGCCTCCGGCAGGTACTTGGCGCCGAACCGCGCTTGAATATACGCGCGGATCCCGCGCTCGGCGTCCGCCGCCAACCGCACGGAGTCGGTGCGCATGTAGGTGATCCGGCCGGTGGGGCCCGCCTCGCCCAGCTCGATCCCTTCATAGAGCTGCTGGGCGATTTTCATGGTGCGGCTGGCCGAGAACCGGAGTTTGTGGTACGCCTCCTGCTGCAGCGTGCTGGTCGTAAACGGGGGATACGGGTTGCGGCGCCGCTGCGTGTCGGTGACGCCGGCGACGGCGTACGCGGCGCCTCGCAGCGCCTCGACCGTGGCGGTGGCGTCCGCCTCCGTCGCGATCTCCAGATCACGATCGCCCCGCTTCACCAACTGGGCGAGGAACGGCGCTTCGCGCGCGGCCGGCGTCAGCAGCGCGGCGATCGTCCAGTACTCCTTCGGGACGAAGGCGCGGATCTCCCGCTCGCGGTCAACGACCAGCCGCACCGCGACTGACTGCACCCGCCCGGCGCTCAACCCGCGGCTGACTTTCTGCCACAGCAACGGGCTGATGCTGTACCCGACCAACCGATCCATCACCCGACGGGCCTGCTGGGCATTGACCTTATTGAGGTCGAGCGGCTGCGGGTGCTTGAACGCCTCCTCGATCGCGCGCGGCGTGATCTCATGGAAGACGGCGCGATGAATCGTCTTCCCGTCCCCCAGCAGCGTGCCCAGATGCCAACTGATCGCCTCGCCTTCGCGGTCGGGATCGGTCGCCAGCCACAGCTCATCCGCCTGCTTCGCTTCTTGCTTGAGCTCCTTGACGATCGGCTGGCGCTTCTTGATGATGAGATATTTCGGGGTGAAGCCGTGCTCGACATCAATGCCCATCGTGCTCTTGGGCAGATCCATGACGTGTCCCTGCGACGCCCGCACGCGATAGCGGTCGCCCAGGAACCGTTCCAGGGTCCTCGCCTTGGTCGGCGACTCGACGATGACGAGCCGCCGCGTCTTAGCCACCACTGCCGCCTCCCACCATCTGCACGATCTCGACGGTATCCCCGGCGCGCAGGACCGCGCCGGCGTACTGTTCCCGCCGGAGAATGTCGAGGTTGACTTCCACCGCCACCAGCAACGGATTCACGCCGCACGAGGCCAGCACGTCAGCCACCGTGGCGCTGTCCGGCACTATCTTCGGCTCGCCATTGACCGTGATCGTCATGGCGAATTATGGCGCCACCCGCACGAATTGCTGGCCGGGCACCTGCCGGACCAATCCTCTGAGTTCCAACGTCAGCAAGAGCGGCAGCAGCCGCGCCGCCACCATGCCGGTCCGCACCACGAGCGCATCCACGCCTTGCGGTTGCGCAGACAAGCCAGCGTACACGGGCCGCTCTTCGGCTGTCAACCGCGCCCGCCCCCCCTCACCTGTCATTTCCCTCACCCCTGACCCTCTCCCTTCCAAGGGAGAGGGAGTGGGTGAGGGGTGCGGCGCGGGGGCTACGCACCGTGCGAGCTCTTGCTGAAGCTCCTGCAGCACGTCCTCCGTCGATTCCACCAGCCGCGCCCCGTCCCGCAGCAGCGCATGCGTCCCGCGGCTGGCCGGCGCGCCGGCCAGGCCGGGCACCGCGAACACCTCCTTGCCCTGCTCCGCCGCCTGGCCCGCGGTGATCAGCGCCCCGCTCCGGGCCGCGGCCTCGACCACGATGGTCCCGAGACTGAGACCGGCGATCAATCGGTTGCGCTGCGGGAAATTCCGGGCGAACGGCTCGGTCCGCAACGGGAACTCCGACAGCACCGCGCCGTGCCGCGCCACCTCATCGGCCAGCGCCGCATGTTCCCGCGGGAACAGCCGCAACAACCCGCTGCCCAACACCGCGATGGTCCGACCGCCGGCTTTCAATGCCCCGCGATGGGCGGCCGCGTCAATGCCGCGCGCCAACCCTGACACGATGGTGACCCCGTGCGCCGCGAGGTCGTGAGCCAGTTTCTCAGCAATCGCCCGCCCCTGGACGGAGCAGGCGCGCGAGCCGACGATCGCGACCGCCGCCGCATCCTCCGGGATCCACTGGCCATGCGCATAGAGCACCTGGGGCGGCGAGGCGATCTGGCGGAGCGGCGCCGGGAACTCGGCATCGTCCACGGTCCAGAGCCGCACCTGGCGCCGGCCGACCAGCGCCAGCTCCTCGTCCAGCGTCCACGGCGTCTCGGGCGATGCCGGGCGGACGGTCTTGGCCCACCACGCCGCGACCTGCGCGGAGCGCGCCGCGGAGAGGGTCAGCCGCATGGGGCTGCCCCCTGTGGGGTGACCCGGAGAATTTCATCCACCACTTGCTCCACGGTGCGGCGCGTCGTGTCCACGACGGCGTCGGCCTTCGCGTAGGTCGCCTGGCGCCGCGCCAGCAGCTCCTCCACGCGCCCTTTCGGATCCGGCGCGTCCAGCAACGGCCGCCGGCTGGTCTCGCCGACCCGCTGGAGGATGATGTCCGGCTCGGCCTTGAGCCACACCAGCCAGCCGGCGCGCGTCAGCGCCGCCAGATTCGACGCCTCCATCACCGCCCCGCCGCCAGCGGCGATCACCTGGCCGTCCCGCCGCGTCACCCGCTGGATCATCGCCTGTTCCGCCCGCCGGAACGCCGCCTCGCCGTCCTCGGCGAAGATCTTGCGGATCGGCCGGCCCTGCTCCCGCTCGATCGCCTCATCCACATCCACGAACGGGCGGCCCAGCCGCGCGGCCAGCGCCTGGCCCACCACGCTCTTGCCGGTCCCCATGAACCCGATCAGGACGATGTTCTTGGCCACACAACACCCCCGCCCCTCACCCTCTCCCTCTCCCCTCAGGGGAGAGGGATATTCCTGACAAAGTGAGGGGGTCGTTAAAATCTCCGCAATTGCTGGAGGTACCCGCGCCAGTTGCGCTGGACCTCGCCCAGCGAGTCGCCGCCGAACTTCTCGAGCATCGCGCCCGCCAGCTCGAAGGCGACGACGGCCTCGGCCACGACGCCGGCCGCCGGCACCGCGCTGACATCCGACCGCTCGACGGTGGCGACGAACGATTGCTTCGTCTTGATGTCCACGCTCTTCAGCGGCCGGCGCAGCGTGGAGAGCGGTTTCATGTGAATGCGGAACACCAGCGGGGCGCCGGTCGTCATCCCGCCCTCGAAGCCGCCGCCGCGATCGGTCTTCCGGTAGAATCCCTTGTCCTT
This sequence comes from Candidatus Omnitrophota bacterium, assembly GCA_016206635.1. GTDB lineage: Bacteria > Omnitrophota > Gorgyraeia > 1-14-0-20-64-10 > JACQQZ01 > JACQRF01. The sequence continues at coordinate 4,872 of JACQRF010000129.1, read as the reverse complement.
CGCGTAGTAGATTTCGTCATGCAGCTCCGAGCCGCGGACGTGGCTGACCCGCACGCCGTCGCCGAGCTCCACGGCCTTGATCGCCTGAATCGCCATGAGCGCGCCGGCGATGCGGGCATCGAGCTTCCGATCGTAATGGACGTGGCTGCCCAAGCCCACCGGGATGCCGGTGGCCAGCACCTCGATCGTCCCGCCGACCGTGTCGCCGGCCAGCTTGACCGCGTCAATGAGCGCGATCATTTTCTTCTGGGCCTTCGGGTCGGCGCAGCGCAGCGGCGTCCCGTCGACCTGCTTGCGCAGCGCGTCCAGCCCCGCCCCGGTCAATCGGTGCGGGGGCGGCGCGGCCTCCACCCCGCCGAGCCGGATCACGTGGCTCAAGCAATCTATGCCGAACTGCTCCAGGAACAGGCGGGCGACGGCGCCGACGGCGACCCGGGCCGCCGTTTCGCGGGCGCTGGCCCGCTCGAGAATCGTCCGGACGTCGTCCTGGTCGTACTTCATCGCGCCGGTGAGGTCCGCGTGCCCCGGCCGCGGGCGGGTCACCGCCGGCAACGCATCAATGGAGAAATCCCGGTTCTGAATCTCGAGGGCGATCGGGCTACCCATGGTCCGGCCGCGGCGCACGCCGGAGACGATCTGGACGGTATCGTGCTCGATCAGCATCCGGCCGCCGCGCCCGTACCCCTGCTGGCGCCGGCGGAGCTCGCGGTCAATCCGCTCCGGATCCAGCGGCAGCCCCGCCGGCATCCCTTCGAGGATCGCCACCAGGCACTTCCCGTGCGATTCACCCGCCGTCAGGTACCGTAACATTAGAAACCTCCTAGCTGGCGCACATACCAGGCGATCAGCCCATCGCCCCACCACAGGGCGATGACCGCGGCCAGCGACAGGAACGGGCCGTAGGGAATGAGTTCGTCGCCGCGCCGCAGCTTCATCGGGATCCCGACCAGCGAACCCAGCATCGGCGCGAGCAAGAATGTCAGCAGGATCCGCGGCCAGCCGAGCAGCGCGCCGAGCATCGCCATCAGCTTCACGTCGCCGCCGCCCATCGCTTCTTTCTTGAACAGCCAGCGGCCGATGAGCCCCATCAGCCAGATCGCGCCGCTGCCGACGGCGGCGCCGAGCAGGCTCTGCCCGACGGCCTCGAGTCGGCCGGCCACCCCGTGCACCACCGGCCACGCGGCGCTGGCGGCGATCGCCAGGCCCAGCCCCGGCCGCGTGATGACGTCCGGGATGATCTGCTCGGCGGCATCAATGAACGAGGCGACGATCAGCGCGCAGAGCAACACCGCGTACACGAGCCCGGGGCCGCTGACGCCCCACCGGAGCGCCACCGCTGCCAGCGCCAGCCCGGTCAACAGCTCGACCGCCGGGTACCGCCAGTGGATGGGCGCCCGGCACGCCCGGCAGCGCCCGCGCAGCCACAGAAAGCTCGCGATCGGGATATTGTCGTGCCAGCGGATCGTCTGCCCGCACGCCGGGCATCGCGATCGGCCGCGCACGACCTGCTCCTCGCGCGGCAGCCGCCAAATGCACACGTTCAGAAAACTGCCGACGAACAAACCGAGGAGAAAGGCTATGCCGGCCACTCGGCCCCCACATGGCGCCGCAGCGCCTCCCCCATCACCGGCCGGACCGCGGCGCGCGGGTTGACCCAGCCATGGAAGGCCAGCGCCGCCTGGCTCACGAGCATCTCCAGCCCGCTGACGACGACCGCGCCGCGCCGCTTGGCGGCCCGCAGCAGCGCCGTCCACGGCGGGTGATAGACCAGATCGTACACGACCAGGCCGGGCCGGAGCAGCTCCGGCTCCACAAGCAGCTCGTCCGACGCGGGCACGGTGCTGACCAGCAGCGCGGCCTCATCGAGATCGGCGTCTCGGATCTGCTCGACGATGCGGACGGCGCATCCCCGGCCGGCCCCTTGCCGGCACACGTGCGCGATGTTCGCCCCCAGCGCCTCGGCGCGGGGACGATGCCGGTTCCACAACACCAGCTCGCCGATTTTCTTGTGCCACACGAGGGCGTGCGCGACCGCGCGGGCCGAGCCGCCGGCGCCGAGCAGGACCACCCGTTCCCCCTCGAGCCGGAAGCGGGCGCCCAGCCGTTCCCGCACGCCGGGCTGCGCCAACGCATCGAGGAATCCTTGGGCGTCGGTATTGGAGCCCCACCACACGCCGTCGGCGATCGTCACCGTGTTGACGGCCCCGATCCATTCATCCTCGGGATTCCGGAGCCGGCCGCGGGCCTTCACCCACGCAAAGACCGCTTCCTTGTGGGGCATCGTGACGTTGAACCCGTCGAGCCCCAGCGCGGGGACCTGCCCCGCCAGCCACGGCTCCAACGACTCCGGCGGGACGGGATATTCGGCGTAGGCGCCGCGGAGGCCCTCGCCCGCCAGGGCCTCGAACGCCGCCTGGTGCATCAGCGGAGACAACGAATAACCCAGCGGGTATCCGAGAATCCCCAGCTTCCAGGTGCGCGGGGATCCTTGGGTCAAGCCATGACCTTTGGCCGTCTGGGCCGGGATGCCTGGCCGAGCAGGCGGTTGATCGCGCTGAGGTACGCTTTCGCCGACGCCTCAATGATGTCGGTGGAGGCCCCGCGGCCATGCTCGATGCGCCCTTTGGCCTGGACGCGCACGGCCACTTCGCCCAGCGCCTCTTGGCCGGACGTCACCGACTGGATGGTGTAGTCCAGGAGCTTGCCCTTGAACCCGAGGAGCCGGTCGATCGCCTTGTAACAGGCGTTCACCGGGCCGTCGCCGCTGGCGGCGGCTTCAAGGGTCTCCTTGCCGCGCTGGAGGCGGACGGTGGCCGTCGGCACCACCCCGGTGCCGCTGGTGGCGTGGAGATAGATCAAGCGGTACCGCTCGGGGACATCGGTCAATTGATCCTCGACGATCGCCATGAGGTCTTGATCGAAAACTTCCTTCTTCTGATCGGCCAGCCGCTTGAACCGCTCGAACGCCGCGCCGAACTGCGCCGCGCTGAGCGCGAACCCGAGCGCCTTGAGCCGCTCGCCGAAGGCATGCCGGCCCGAATGCTTGCCGAGCACCAGCTTCGACGCGCCGAAGCCGACGTCCTCCGGCCGCATGATCTCGTAGGTCTTCTTGAATTTGAGCACGCCGTCCTGATGGATGCCGGATTCGTGGGCGAAGGCGTTGGCCCCGACGATCGCCTTGTTCGGCTGGACGAGAAATCCGGTCAGCTTCGACACGAGCCGGCTGGCCTTGTAGAGTTCCTTGGTGTTGATGCCGTGCGTCACGCCGAACAGGTCCGGGCGGGTCTTGATCGCCATGACAACCTCTTCGAGCGAGGCGTTGCCGGCCCGCTCGCCGATGCCGTTGATGGTGACTTCGACCTGGCGCGCCCCGTTGAGCACGGCGGCCAGCGAGTTGGCGGTCGAGAGCCCGAGGTCGTTGTGGCAATGGACCGAGATCACCGCCTGGTCAATGTTCGGGACGTTGGCCTTGATGCCGGCGATCAGCTCGCCGAACTGGACCGGAATCGCGAACCCGACCGTGTCGGGGATGTTGACCGTCCGCGCGCCGGCGGCGATCACCGCCTCGAGCACGCGGTAGAGGAACTCCGGCCGCGAACGGGCGGCGTCCTCAGGCGAGAACTCCACGTCGTCGGTGTAGCGCCGCGCCTGCTTGACGGCGGCCACCGCAAGCCGGACCACCTCTCCCTCCGCCTTGTGCAGCTTGTGCTTCATGTGCACGTCGGAGGTGGCGACGAATGTGTGGATCCGTCGGCGTTTGGCGCCTTTGAGCGCTCGGCTGGCCGCCTCGATGTCCTTGGGCAGCGCGCGGGCCAGCGAGCAAAGGATCGGCCGCGTGACGTGCCTGGCGATGAGTTGAATCCCCTCGAAATCGCCCGGGGAGGCGATCGCGAACCCGCCTTCGATCACATCCACGTTCAACCGGTCCAACTGGCGCGCGACCTCCAACTTCTGCGTCGGCGTCAAACTGGCGCCGGGGCACTGTTCCCCGTCGCGCAGCGTCGTATCGAATATGATCACTCGGTCAGACATGGTGATCCCCCTCACCGGCCCTTCGGGCCCCCTCTCCCCTTGGGGGAGAGGGTGGGGTGAGGGGCTTTCCGACGGCGCGCTGGTTTGGCCCCGTTCCCCTTGCCGGTACCGGAAATGTGAGGCGCCGGCTTGGATTCCCCGCCGATCCACGGCATCATCTCCCGCAGCCGCTCGCCGACGAGCTCCAGCAAATGCCGGTCGTCCTGCGCCATCAGCGCTTTGAACACCGGGCGCCCGGCCTGGTTCTCCAAAATCCACTCGCGGGCGAACTGCCCCGACTGGATCTCGCGCAGGATCTGGCGCATCCGGTCCTTCGTCGCCGCGTCCACGATGCGCGGCCCGCGGGTCAGGTCGCCGAAGCGCGCGGTTTCCGACACGCGCTGGCGCATGCCCTTGATCCCCGAAGCGTAGATCATATCCACGATCAGCTTGAGCTCATGCAGGCACTCGAAATACGCCACCTCCGGCTGGTAGCCGGCCTCAACCAGCGTCTCGAACCCCGCCTTGATGAGCGCCGAGGCGCCGCCGCAGAGCACCGTCTGCTCGCCGAACAGGTCGGTCTCCGTCTCCTCGGCGAACGTCGTCTCCAGCACGCCCGCGCGCGTGGCGCCGATCGCCTTGGCGTAGGCCAGCGCGATCGGCCGGGCGCGGCCCGAGGCGTCCTGGGCGACGGCGACCAGCGCCGGCACGCCCTTGCCCTCTTCGTAGAGCTGGCGCACCAGCGAGCCGGGCCCCTTCGGCGCCACCATGAACACGTCCACGTCCTTCGTCGGTACGATCTGGTGGAAGTGGATGTTTAACCCGTGCGAGAATCCGAGGACCTTGCCCGTCTTCAGATGC
>JACQRF010000128.1 GCA_016206635.1 Candidatus Omnitrophota bacterium | reverse complement strand
GTGTATAAGTGACTGGGCGATCCTCGCAGCCAACGCGCGCGACAGGGCATGGGGACGCTCCCGTTGTGGACACATTGCCGATCGGCAGTGTGTCCCCAACTGGAGCGTCCCCATGCTGGACCGGCTTCTGCTGACCGAGGCGCGGATCCACGAGATGGCCGATGGGCTGCGGGCCATCGCCCGATTGCCGGACCCGGTGGGCGAGACCCTCTGCGCCTGGCGGCGGCCCAATGGCTTGCAGATCCGCAAGGTGCGGGTGCCGATCGGCGTGGTGGTCATCGTCTACGAAGCCCGCCCCAACGTGACGGCCGACTGCGCCGGGCTCTGCCTGAAGTCCGGCAACGCGGTGATCCTGCGCGGCGGCAGCGAGGCCCACCGTTCGAACACCGCGATCGCCCGCGCGCTGGCGTCGGCGGCCCGTGGGGCCGGTGTGCCGGCCGGGGCGATCCAGCTGGTGCCGGTCACCGACCGGCGCGGCGTGGACGTGCTCCTGTCGCTGGTCGGGCTCGTGGATGTGGTGATCCCCCGCGGCGGGGAAGGGTTGATCCGCTCCGTCGTCGAGAAGGCGAAAGTGCCGGTCATCAAGCAGTACAAGGGGGTGTGCCACACCTTTGTGGACGCCGGCGCTGACCTGCCGATGGCCCGGCGCATTTGCTACAACGCGAAGGTCCAGCGCCCCGGCGTCTGCAACGCGATGGAACATCTCCTCGTGCATCGGGCGGCGGCCCCCGCGTTCCTGCCGGCGATGGCCCGGCAGTATCTGGCGGCCGGGGTGGAGCTGCGGGGGGACGAGGCCGCCCGCCGCGTCTTGCGGGGCCTGCCGGTCAAGGCGGCGACCGAGCAGGACTGGCCCACGGAATACCTGGATCTGATCCTCTCCGTGAAGGTGGTCGGTTCCCTCGACGAAGCGATCCGGCACGTCCAACGCTACGGCTCCGGGCATTCGGAGGCGATCGTCACGCGCAACCGGGCCCATGCCCGGCGGTTCCTCAATGAGGTGGATGCGGCCTGCGTGTACGTCAACGCCTCGACGCGATTCACCGATGGCGGCCAGTTCGGGCTCGGGGCGGAGATCGGCATCTCGACCGACAAGCTCCATGCGCGAGGGCCGATGGGGCTCGAGGAGCTGACCACCTACAAGTACCTCGTCACGGGCCGGGGCCAGATCCGCGGATGAAGATCGGGATTTTGGGCGGGACGTTCAATCCGGTGCATGTGGGGCACGTCCAGTTGGCGGAGGGGGCGATCACGACATTGGGGGTGTCGCGCGTGCTGTGGATCCCCGCCGGCCAGCCGCCGCATAAATCGGTGGCCGGGCCGGTGCCCGCGGCGGACCGGGCCCGCATGGTGGAGCTGGCCATTGCCGGCCATCCGACCCAGCAATTGTCCCGCATCGAGCTGGATCGCCCCGGCCCGTCATACACCGTGGATACGCTGCGCCAGCTGACCCGCGAGCAACCCGGCGTCGCGTGGTATGTGCTGATCGGGTCCGACATGCTGCCCGATCTGCCGTCGTGGCGGGAGATCGGCGCGGCGATGCGGCTGGCGACCTTTGCCGCGGTGCCGCGCCCGGAGTCGCCGGTGGCCGCCTGGCCGCCGCATGTCCGGCGCCTCGACATCCCGACCACCCCGGTATCCTCCTCGGAGATCCGCGAGCGAGTCCGCCGCGGCGACTCGATCGAGGGCCTCGTCCCGGAGCCGGTGCGCCGCTACATCCTTGAGCACCATCTCTACCAATGCCGATCTTGACCGCGCTCTTGCTCCTGCTGGCGCTCTCGGCGTTCTTCTCGCTGTCCGAGACGTCGTTCATGGCCCTCTCGCGCCTCCGCCTCCGGCACCTCGTGGCCCAAGGCCGCCGGCGGGCCAAAATCATCCAAGGGATCGTCAACCGGCTCGATCATTTCCTGGCGACGATCCTGCTGGCCAATAATTTCGTCAATATCGCGTTCACCAGCCTGGCCACCGCGTTCTGCGTGACGGCGCTGGGGGAGCAATGGGGGGTGACCGCGGCCACGCTGGGGACGACGGCGCTCATTCTCATCTTCGGCGAAATCACCCCGAAGGTGGCGGCGGCCCAGCACGCCGAACGGATCGCCCTCTGGACCGCCCCGTTGATGCGGGCGTTCGTCTGGCTCTTGGGGCCGGTCACGACGGTGCTGACGCGGATCAGCCGGCTGGTCCTCCGAGCGCTCGGGGTGCCGCTGAAGTCCCGGGCCCCGTTCATCACGGAAGAAGAGATCCGCCTGATGATCGAGATCGGCAAGGAGGAGGGGGTCCTCGGCGAGCAGGAGCGCCAGCTCCTCCACCGGATCTTCGAGTTCGGCGACACCAAGGTGGCGGAGGCGATGGTCCCGTTGGCGCAGGTCGCCATGGTGTCCAGCGCGGCCACGCATGACCAGGTGTTGGAGGCGTTCACCGAGGAAGGGTACTCCAAGATCCTGGTATGTGAGGGGGATGACCGGGCGCGGGTCGTCGGCGTCATCCATACCCATGACCTCCTCCACCTCTGGAAGAACGAGGGGTTGATCGCCACCCAGGATCTGATCCGCCCAGTCTACGCGGTGCCGCCGGATACCCGGGTGAGCGATCTGCTCAAAGAGTTCCAGACCCGCAAGATCCAGCTCGCCGTGGTGACCAATCCCCAAGGGTTGGCGGTCGGCCTGGTGACGCTCGAAGACCTCGTCGAGGAGATCGTCGGCGACATCGAGTAAATAAGAAATATCGTGCTGGGGGCCATGTTGGCGATGTCGTTTGAGGAGACCCATGGATAACAGTGTGCTCGCGCTCGTCAGCGTCGGTGTCGGCATGTTCACGATGGTCGCAATTGTCATGGGGATCAGCCGCTGGCAGGAGCGAAAGCGCCGCGCCCACTAGTTTCCCCCTGGATTCCTCGACGCCCGCAGTTGACAATCCTCGAACGGCTGTGATACAGTCGCCCCGTTCGTCGGGCCACCCACTACCACCCAGGAGAGACGCCGCATGGATGCCTATTGCGTGAAGTGCAAGCAGAAGACTGAAATGAAAGATCCGCAGGAAGTGACGATGAAGAACGGGCGCAAGGCGATGAAGGGCAAATGCCCGACCTGTGGGACCGGTCTCTACCGGATTCTGTCGAAGTAAGTCGTTGACGTCTCGTTCCAAAGCCCTCCGGATCGCGCAGGCGGCCCTCGATGAGAAGGCCGATGCCCTGACCGTCCTGGACCTCCGGAAGCTCTCCTCGTCGTTCGACTATTTCATCCTGTGCAACGCCACCTCCCAGCGGCGGGCCCAGGCCATTGCCGACGCCGTCGAGGAGGCGCTCCGGCCCAGCGGCGCCCGGCTCTGGCATCAGGAGGGGTATGCCGAGGGCGGGTGGCTGCTGCTGGATTACGGCAGCGTCGTGCTGCACATCTTTGATGCTGAGTCGAGGACGTTTTATCAGCTGGAACGGTTGTGGTATGACGCCCCGCGGCTGGCGATCCCCTCGGGCAACGGGGTGAGCCCTCGCAGGGTGAGCGCCGCGCATGCGAAACCCTGAAGGGGTCTGACCCCGGCCCCATGACGCTGGAACAGTCCCTCGTCCAAGCCTTCACTCACGCCCTCGACACGTTCGAGATGCCGGCCGATCAGCGCCGGGCGGTGGCCGTGACCCTGGGGCCGCCCCGGATCGCGGCCCACGGCGATTTGGCCACGAGCGTGGCCTTGCCATTGGCCAAGGTCGTGCGCCGCCCGCCGCTGGAGGTGGCCCAACAATTGGTGGTTCAGCTCCAGGCGCGACTGGCGGCCGATGGCACGGCGCGGCTGATCGAGCGCGTGGAGGTCAAGCCGCCGGGGTTTATCAATCTCTTCCTCAGCCGCGCCGCCCTCCACGAGGTCTTGTCGCGCGTGCTGGCGGACCGTGGGCGCTACGGCCGGTGTGAGATCGGGCGCGGGACCAAGACCCAAGTTGAGTTCGTCAGCGCCAATCCGACCGGGCCGCTCTCCGTCGCGCATGGCCGGCAGGCGGCCGTCGGCGACGCCCTCGCCAATCTTCTGGACTTCGCGGGCTATGCCGTCACGCGCGAGTATTACCTGAATGACGAGGGGACCCAAATGGAGGTCCTCGGGCAGTCGTTGCTGGCCCGCTATCTCGAAGCGCTCGGCGAGCCGTCGGCGTTCCCGGAGGCCGGCTACAAAGGGGCCTACCTGCAGCCGATCGCCGCGCGGGTGGTCCAGGAGGTGGGCCGGCGCTGGGCGGCGGACAGCCCGGAGCGGACCGCCTGGTTCTTCGCGCGGGCCCAGGGGGAGATCCTGGCGATCATCAGGCAAGAGCTGGCCGACTTCGGCGTCCGATTCGACGAATGGTCCCCGCAGAGTTCGTTGAGGACGTCCGGCCAACAGGACGAGGCGATGGCGTTGCTCAAGGACCGCGGCTACTTGTACGAGCAGGACGGGGCGTGGTGGCTCAAGTCCACGGCGTTCGGCGACGACAAGGACCGCGTCGTCGTCCGTTCCGACGGCCGTCCGACCTACATCGCCGCCGACATCGCCTATCATCGGGAAAAATATCGCCGGGGATTCCAACGCCTCATTAATCTGTGGGGGCCCGATCATCATGGCTACATCCCGCGGATGATGGCGGCGATACAGGCCCTGGGCTACGAGAAAACCTCGCTGACCGTCCTCATCATCCAGCTCTGCACCCTGCGGCGGGGGGCCGAGACCATCCCGATGTCCACGCGCGAGGGGGAATTCGTGACCCTGCGGCAGGTGATAGAGGAGGTGGGCCGCGACGCGGCCCGCTTCTTCTTCCTGATGCGCACGCTCGACAGCCATCTGGATTTCGATCTGGCGCTGGCGAAAACGCAAGCGCCGGAGAACCCGGTCTATTATGTTCAATACGCCCACGCCCGCATCGCCGGGATCCTTGCGAAAGCGGCCCAGAGTGCATCTCGGCCGGCGGCGGAGGGGGCTCTCCCCGAC
>JACQRF010000127.1 GCA_016206635.1 Candidatus Omnitrophota bacterium | reverse complement strand
TCCATCGTGATCTGCGGCCGATGGTCGAGCACCGCGTTCAGGTGCCGGTAATAGGTGGCGCGGTTCTCGCCGCGCCGGGCGAACACCGGGAAGTGATACGTGGTCGCCAGGGCCGCGGCCACGTCGTCCTGCGTGGAGAGGGGATTGGAAGCGCACATCGCGACGTCGGCGCCGCCGGCGCGCAGGGTCAGCGCTAAGTGGGCGGTTTCCGTCGTGACGTGGAGGCAGGCGCCGATCCGGACGCCGGCCAGCGGCCGCTCCTTCGCGAACCGTTGGCGGATGAGCGCCAGCACCGGCATGAAGCGGCCGGCCCACTCAATCCGAGTGACGCCGGGGGCGGACAGACGGGGATTCGTGATGTCGGACGCCATCGCGGTGATGAGCGCTTACCGCCGGCTGGGCGCGGCCTGCCCTGAGCCGTGTCGAAGGGCCGCGTGCGCGGCGGGGGCGTGCGGGCGCGACCCGTTGCCGGCGGCGCGATGTTTCGCCGGCCAGCCGACCGCGCGGCGCACGGCGTCCACCCGGTCGAGCTCCTCCCAGGTGAAGCCTGGCTCATTGCGGCCGAAGTGGCCGTAGGCGGCGGTCTTTGTGAAGATGGGCCGGCGCAGCTTGAGGTCGCGGATGATCCCGGACGGCGTCAGGTCGAACACCTCGCGGATCGCCCGAACGATCGCGTCATCGGACACCTTGCCGGTGCCGAAGGTCGTCGCCATGATCGAGACCGGGTCGCGGACGCCAATGACGTAGGCCAACTGGATTTCGCAGCGGTCGGCCAGGCCGGCGGCCACCACCGTCTTGGCGACCCAGCGGGCGGCGTAGCTGGCGGAGCGATCCACCTTCGTCGGGTCCTTGCCGGAGAACGCGCCGCCGCCATGCCGGCCGACGCCGCCGTAGGTGTCCACGATGATCTTGCGGCCGGTCACGCCGGTGTCGGCCATCGGGCCGCCGACCTCGAACCGCCCGGTGGCATTGATGAAAACCTTGGTCTTCTTGTCCATCAAGTGCTTCGGGATCACCGCCTCGATCACGAGGGCCTTGAGGTCGGCGCGCAGCGTCGGGGTGGTGACCTTGGGGCCGTGGTGGGCGCCGAGCACGATCGCCTCGACGCGCGCCGGCTTGCCATCGTGGTACTCGATCGTGACCTGCGATTTCCCGTCGGGGCGCAGGTAGTTCACCGTGCCGTCCTTGCGGATCTCCGCCAGCCGGCGGGCCAGCTTGTGCGAGAGGAGGATCGGCATCGGCATGTACTCGGGGGTCTCATGCGTCGCGTAGCCGAACATCATCCCTTGGTCCCCCGCCCCGCCGGCGTCCACGCCGAGGGCGATGTCGGGCGACTGCCCCTGCACCGCCGTCAGCACGCCGGAATTCTCCCAGTGGTAGCCGAAGTCGGGGTCGTTGTAGCCGATCTGGTGGATCGTCTCGCGGACGATCTTGGGGATCTCGACGTAGCAGGAGGTGGTCACCTCGCCGGCCACCACCGTCAAGCCGGTCGTCACCAGGGTCTCGCAGGCCACGCGGCCCTGCGGGTCGTCTTTCAGGATGGCATCGAGGATCGCGTCGGAAATCTGGTCGGCGATCTTATCCGGGTGGCCCTCGGTGACAGATTCCGAGGTGAAGAGGTGGTGCGGCTTCGTGGTCATGTGCGGGACAAGCTCCTTTTGAGATACGCGACGTCTTCAACAGGGGTGGGGTCCACCCGATGGAATGCCGCTAAGTATACACTGAGGGCGTCCCCCAGCGCAATCATGCTGAGCAGGCGGGCCAGCGGCGTCGGCCCGGGGACCTCGATCTGGAGGGTCCGCGCCCCCCGCCGGCGGAGGAGCTCGGCCGTGATCGCGATCCGCCGGCGCACCCGAGGATGCAGGGAGGGGTCGCTCAAGAACACGGCCGCGCAGCGGCGCGCCATCGCCGGGAACCGCCAGCCGTTGATCTCGTTATGGTTCATCTCCGGCAGGAGGTGGCTGGAGGCCAAGTGCTTGGCATTCTCCGCCAGCTGGCCCCGCCAACGGGCGACCACCGCCTCCCAGCCGCCGTCGGCGCCGTACACGACCACGAGGCGGTCGCGGAGTTGCGCGGCCAGTTGGCGGGCGCGGTTGCGCGACGCCGGCGCCTCGGGCGCCCAAGCGCGCAGCGCCGCGGCGGTCGCCCGGGTCGCCGCCCGCAGCGCCGCGGCGGTCACCGGCGAGAGGCCGGCGGCCGCCAGCAAGCCGAGGGGGATACCGGCCAGATACCCCAGCGCCGCGCGGGGCGGCAGGCCGGCCGGCACCTGGCCCCACGGCACGCCGTCGCGCTGGGCCCAACGGCCCAGCCGGCCGCCGGAGGTGACGACGACCAGCCGGGCGCCGCGGCGCCGCGCCTGCGCGTACGCGGAGAGGGTCTCTTCCGTCTCGCCGGAATAGCTGGAGGCGATGACCAGGGTGCGGGGGCCGATGTAGCCGGGCAGGTCGTAGATTCGGTGGACCTGGATCGGGATCGTGACCACCGGGGCCAGGAGCGCCTTCACGAGGTCGCCGCTGATCGCAGAGCCCCCCATCCCGACGGTCGCCACCTGCTCGATCCGTCGCACGGCGGCGCGCGGCGGGAGCGACAGCCGCCATCCCCGCGCAAACCCGTCGTTGAACTGCGCCGGCAGCGCCGCCACCAGGCCGAGCATGTCGGAGCGGTCCACCCGCCGGATCGCCGCGGGATCCATCAGGGGAGCTCCTTCACGAGGCGGCGCAGCTGCGCCGCGGCGAAATCTTCCACCTCTTTGGCGGTCCGCAGCGCCAGCGCCTGCTGGGCCAGCGCCTGCGCCTGCGGCATCGCGACCGACCGGACCACCTGTTTGATCTTGGGAATATTCACCGGGCTGGTCGAGAACTCGTCGAGGCCCAGGCCCAGCAGCAGGAGGGCCATCGCCGGCTCCCCCGCCATCTCCCCGCACATCCCCACCCAGATGTTGGCCGCGCGCGCGGCGTCGACGACAGTTTTCACCAGGCGCAGGACCGCCGGGTGCGCCGGCTCATAGAGGTAGGCGATCTTCTCGTTGACCCGGTCCACGGCGAGCGCGTACTGGATGAGATCGTTCGTGCCGATCGAGAAAAACCGCACCTCGCGCGCGATGATGTCGCAGGTCAGCGCGGCCGACGGCACCTCGATCATCGCGCCGACTTCCATCTCCGCGTTGTACGGGATCCCGTGCGTCCGCAGCTCGTCCTTGGCTTCCTCCAACAGTTGATTCGCCTGCCGCACCTCCTCGACCCCGGAGATCAAGGGGTACATCATTTTCACGGCGCCGTACGTGGAGGCGCGCAAGATGGCCCGCAATTGGATCTTGAAGATGTCGGGCCGGGCCAAACAGAACCGGACCGCCCGCCACCCGAGAAACGGGTTCATTTCGTGCGGCATCTTCAACGATGAGGTGAACTTGTCACCGCCGAGGTCCAGGGTGCGGATGACCACCGGGTGCGGGGCCACCGCCTGCGCCACCCGCCGGTACGCCTCGAACTGCTCGTCCTCGGTCGGGAGATCCTGGCGGTTCAGGTAGAAGAACTCGGTGCGGTACAACCCGATCCCCTCGCCGCCGTGCGCCAGCACCGACGGCACCTCGTCCGGGAGCTCGATATTGGCGGCGAGCTGGATGCGGCGGCCGTCCGGCGTCTGCGCCGGCAAATCTTTGAGCTGTAGGAGGGTCTGGTCGATCGCCTGCAGGCGCGTCCGCAGCTCATCATACGTCTTGCGGGTCGCCTCGTCGGGATTGACGATGACGACCCCGGTCGTGCCGTCGATGATCAGCCAATCGTCCGACTTGACCCGCTGCGTGACGTCCTCCAACCCGACGACCGCGGGGATCTCCAGCGACTTGGCCATGATGGCGGTGTGCGAGGTGCGGCCGCCGATGTCCGTGGCGAACCCCATGACATGGTCCCGGTGCATCGTCGCGGTGTCCGAGGGGGAGAGGTCATACGCCACGATGACGACCGGCTCATGGAGGTCGGCCAGCGACCGGCGGCGCTGGCCCAGCAGCTGGCGCAGGATCCGTTTGCCGACGTCCTCGACATCGCTGGTGCGCTCGCGCAGGTACTCGTCCTCCACCCGCGAGAACGCCCGGATGTACCGTTTCAGCACGTCGAAGAACACGCACTCGACGGTCAGCTGCTCGGACTTGAGCTTGGTGATGACCTCCTCGATCAGCGCGCGGTCCTCGAGGACGAGGAGGTGGGCGTTGAAGATCTCCGCGTGCTCGACGTCCAGCTCGCGGGCGATCCGGTGCTGGATCTCGAGGATTTCCTGCCGGGTGTGAATCAGCGCCTCCTCGAAGCGGGCGATCTCCTGCGGGATCTGCTCGGCGGTGATATGCCGGCGGGGGATGGTGATCTCCTCGCTGTCGAGGAGGAACGCCTTGCCGAAGCAGACGCCGGGGGACGCCGGCACACCGCGCAGGAATTGCGTCGCGTTAGCCACGCGCGCCTCGATACGCCGGCGGGCCGGCCGGCTCCTCATCCCGCTGGAGGAACCGGCTCAGGGCCGCACCGGCGGCGTCGGCGTCCACGCCGTCGGCGATCAGCTCGACCGTGCTGCCCCGCTCGAGGGCCAGCATCAGCAACCCCATGATGGACTTGCCGTCTACTTCCTCGCCCCCTTTGCGCAGGCGGATCTGGCACCGGAACCGGTTGGCCATCTGGACAAAGAGCGAGGCGGGCCGGGCATGCAACCCTTGGCGGTTCGTGATGGTGATCTTGGCCTTATACCGCGGCATGGACCCCTCCCGACTGCACGCGGGCCGTGACGACCACGCGCCACGGGCGGCGCGGCGCCGCCGTGAATGTCCAGGAGAGCGCCAGCGACATCTGCTGGTACGTCCGCTCCAGCCCGCGGTCGGAGTCAGACACTGTCTCGACGGGCGCGTACCAGACCGTCGCCGGGGCCGACGCCTCCAGCCCGACCGTCACATCCTGGTGGCTGTCGGTCAACCAGAGGCGGCGGGCGGCGGGGATCTCGCCGACCCGGTTGTAGTGCGGGTCTTTGAGCGCGAGGTTCCATTCGGTCGCCAGGCGCATCGGTTGCGGCGCCGCGCCGAGGGTGAGGACCGTGTACTCGACGACCACCTCGGGCCGCCGGCGCGACAGATGGATGCGCTTCGTGATGCGCACCGGGGTCTCGATCCCGCCCTGCGCCAGCCGGGCCTCCCGCTGCAACGTGACGTGCACGCCGGTCGCTGGCCGCTGCACCGTCCAGCGATAGGGGCGCTCGAGGCCGGCGGCCGAGTCTGGGAGCTGCCCGCGGGCGAACGCCTGCGCATCGCCGACGTCGCCCAGCCAGAGATGATCCACGGCCGCGGCGCGCCGGTACCGATCGTACACGAGATGCGTCTCCAAATCCGGCTCGGTCACCCGCACGCCGGCGTGAATCGTGGCCGGCCCGTCCAGGCCGGCGCCGGCCACCACTGTCTGGCGCTCGCGGAGCTTGGCATGGTACGCCTCCGGCCGCCGCGTCAGCGTGTTCACGAGATTGAGCCCCCGGACCTTATCATCCCACTCGACGATCGCCCCGCCGTGGGCCGGATCAATCCACAGGTTCATGAGCCCCGACCGCAGTTGGAGGTCCGGCCGGCCATCGCCATCGGCATCATCCGTCTCCACGGCGGCCCAGGCGCGGGCGCCGTGCGCGGCGCGGTCCAGCCACCGCTCCGCCGCCAGCAGCTCGCGGTACACCGCGGCGCGGAGGTGGGACAGATAGAGCCCGCCGAACACCCCGTGCCAGTAGGCGCAGTTGCACTGGCCGCGATAGAGGTGTGCCTCGACCGCCCGGCGCGCCGCCGGGCGCAGGCGGGGGGCCGCCCGTTCGAATCGGCGGCTGATCATCAGCATTTTCTTGTGCATCGTGTTCGCTTCGGGATACTTCGTCAGGAATTGCCGGAAATGGCCCCCGGACCACTCCCCCATCTCCTGATAGCTGGCGCATGGCACGTAGACCTGCCCCAGCGGCGGGTGCGCGTCCAGGTATTGGCGGAACGTGGAGGTGGTCAGCCACGACGACTCCCGCTCCACGGCGCGGCAGAACGACTCCAGCCAGCCCTCGTCATACACCCAGCGGGACGTGCCGGGCCACAGGCCGAATTTTTCCAGGTCATCGGCCAGCACGACGGCGCGCGGCGTCTCGCTGCGCAGGCCGCGCAAATGCTCGATCACCTCCTCGACGGGGCGGAACGGCACGAGATACCGCAGCGCCTTGGACGAGGGGAAGAGGGCGAGGGTATCGCCGGCATCGTCCGTCATCCAATAGCCGAAGGCCGCCTGCGGGCCGGCGCCGGCCAGCGTCAGATGATGGTCATCCACGATCGTGTAGTCGAATCCGGCCGCGCGGAACAGCCGCGGCAGCGACGGCTCCCACACCCGCTCCGGCAGCCACGCCCCGCGCGGGGTCCCCAGCTTGAGCCGCACGAGGCGGTCCGTGAAACGCCGCAGCTGACCGAGCCCGTCGCGCTCGGGGATCAGCGCGAACACCGGCTCCCCGATCCCGCCGCCCAGCACTTCGACCTGCCCGCGCCGGACGAGCGCCGCCACGCGGCGGATCGCCTCCGGATGCCTCGCCTCCAGCCAGGCCACCAACGGCCCTGACCAATGGAGCGACCACCGGATGGCCGGATGCCGCTCGATCACCTCCAGGAACGGACGGTACGAGGTGGTATAGGCCTCCTCGAACACCCAGTCGAAGTTGCCGACCGGTTGGTGGCCATGCACCCCCAGGATGAGGCGTGTGATCCCTGTCGTCATGAGCTGCGTGGTCCGCGCGCGGCGCCCGCGGAACTATACGTGCTTTTGGTCTTCTTGCTGGATGATCCGCGCGATGGCCTTCTCGTCCGGCGCCTCCCGCAGGCTATCCCGGAAAAACTTGTCTTTCAGGAGCCGAGAGATCCGGGCCAGCGCTTTGAGATGGGGACCGGCGGCGTCTTCCGGGGCCACCAGGAGGAAGAAGATGTAGACCGGCTCGCCGTCCAGCGCCTCGAAGTTCACGCCGCGCGGGGAGATGCCGAATGCCCCGACGAGCTGGCTCACGCAGTTGGATTTGCCATGGGGGATGCCGACGCCCTGGCCGATCCCGGTCGAGCCAAGCGCCTCGCGGGCCAGGAGGACCTCGACGAACCGGTCGGTGTCGGCGGCCTTCACGTCGCCCGACTTGACGAGGAGCTGCACGAGCTCGCGGATGACGCCGGGTTTATCCGTGGCCTTGAGCGATGTCGCGATCGCCTTGTCCCGCAAAAAATCGCTGATCTTCATTCAGGACGCTCCCCTCTCGCTGTTAATAAAAACAAAAAGATTGAGCGGGCGAGCGGATTTGAACCGCCGACTTCCACGTTGGCAACGTGGAGCTCTACCGCTGAGCTACGCCCGCAACGAGTTCCAACCCTTGAACAACCGTCTTCATCTCGCAAGCTGGCTACACAGGCAAACCCATCACCTGACCATCGCGTACCCGTTGGAACTCGTTATCAGGGGGAACCCAAGAACCGCCCGTGTTCCCCCTGATAATCCCCCTCCAAGGAGGAAGAACCTTCGACAATTCCCGTCGTGGGCGGAAGAGGACTCGAACCTCTACGGGTTTCCCCAGTGGCTCCTAAGGCCACTACGTCTGCCAATTCCGTCATCCGCCCTGGCTGGTGTTAATAGAATGTGGGCCGCACAGGGCTTGAACCTGTAACATCTCGGTTAAGAGCCGAGCGCTCTACCAATTGAGCTAGCGGCCCGCGAGAGAGTATTCGCCCACGAGCATGTGAGTATAACATGCGCCCGCCGAGACTTGAAGCACTCGGGCGCCTTCCACTCGCTCCGCTCGTTCCAGGTCGGCCACCCGCCGCTCCCAAGGAGGTCGGGTCCTCCTGGCCGTCGGACCCTCCTGTGATGCTGACGCGTCGCGGCTCCCTTCCGAGTTCAAGTCTCGGCGAACTCCGTCACACAAGTGGTGCGCCCGCCGAGACTTGAACTCGGAACCTCCAGGTTCGAAGCCTGGCACTCTATCCAGTTGAGCTACGGGCGCGACTGAACCTGACACTCAACCATCGGTGGGACGACCAAGGTGGTACGCAGGCAACAGCTCACCCTTGCCAGCGCGTAGGTCAGGTTCAGTTATAGGGAGAACCATGGGTTCTCCCTATTATTCCTCTCCTTCCAGAGGAGAAGAACTTCCGCACAACCGGGGTTCCCCTACATCGTCCCTTCCAAGGCATTCTTCAGTATAGCAGAGTCAGAGGATGTCGCAGCGGGTGAAGAGGCCGGCGCCGGCCCACCGGGCGAACCAGTCGGCCACCGGCGGCGGGTCCCCCTCCACGGACGCGGCGAGCGCCTCGCACGCGGCCCCCAGCGGGGCGCCGGCCATGAGCGCCCCGAGCAACCGGTCCTGCGGGGGGTCCAGGAGTTCGCACTGCACCGCCACGCCTCGGCGGGTGACGAGCACCCGTTGGGGCCGATTGACCAGCGCAATGCGGGTCTCGGCGACCGGCCGCTCGCGGGCCTCCCAGATATCGAGGATCGGCCAGTCGGAGGCGACTCGCGCGACCGCCGGCTGGAGGGAGAGCCGCGCGCGGGGCCACGCCTCCGCCGGGAGGGCCGCGAGCGTCGACGGGTCGAGCGGCGGATGCCACGCGGCGTGGAACGCCTCGGCGACCGCCCACTCGAGCCGCGCCAGGTCCGGCAGGAACGGCAGATCACCGGCGAGCGGGGCGGTGGACAAGAACTCCGGCAGGCGGCGGCCGGCCCGGCTGAGATTGTAATCCTGCGAAGGGATGGCCGACGCATAGTTGCGCGCCAGCGCGGCAAACGCGTGGCGGCCGACGACGTGCCGGGTCGCCGGGTAGACCTCGGCCAACGCCTCCTCGATGCGGGCCAGATACCCCTCGGCGTAGACCGCCAGCCGCGCCGTGCCCGGGGCCCCGCCCTGCGGATTCAACCACGCCTCGTCGGGCGCGGCGGCGGGTCCCCCCGACGGCCCCTCGGCCTGACCGGCCGGGACAATGCGGGCCTTCAGCCACCGTTGGGTCTCCCGCAGCGACGGGGGAGTCACCCGGGGCCGCCCCCCGACACGCTCAGGGCGAGCGGCAGTCGCTGGACCTCCGTCAGGATCGCGCGGGCCTGCGCCGCCTCCGCCGCCAGGTGCTCGAACGGCGGGATATCGGCGTCCCATTCGATCAGCGTGGTGATCGGGCCCCAGCGCCGCACCGCCTCCTGGTACAACCCCCAGACCGGCTCAATGACCGGGCGATCATGCGTGTCGAACAGGAACGCCCCGCGGTCGGTGTGGCCGGCCAGATGGAACTGGCCGACCAGCTCGCCGGAAATCCCCGCCAGATAGTCGAGGGGATCGAATCGGTGGTTCACGGCGTTCACGTAGATATTGTTCAGGTCGAGCAGAATCCCGCAGCCGGCGCCGCGCGCCACCGCCGTCAGGAACTCCCACTCCGGCATCGTGGAATGCCGGTAGGTCACGTAGGCGGAGACATTTTCCAGCAGGATCGGCCGGCCGAGCGCCGCCTGGACCTGCCCGACGCGCGCGGCGACGTGCGCCACCGCCTCCTCGGTGAATGGCAGCGGTAGCAGGTCGTGGAGCTGCTGCCCATCCACGCCGGTCCAGCACAGGTGATCGGAGACGATCGCCGGCTCGATCCGCTCGACGAGGGCTTTCAACTGCTCGAGGTAGCGCGGATCCAGCGGATCGGCCGACCCGATGGAGAGGGAGACGCCGTGGAGCGCGACGGGGTAGCGGTGGCGCACCGCGTCCAGCATGTGAAAGGGACGACCCCGGGAATCCATGTAGTTCTCCGAGATCGCCTCGAACCAATCCATCGCCGGCCACTCGCGCGTGATGAGGTCGTAATGGTCCGCCCGCAACCCCACCCCGCAGCCGAGCGCCGGCCACCGCCCCCGTCGCCGCTCCACGCCACGTCGAGACGCTAGCCTTCGGCCGGCGTCAAGCTCCCGCCCTGGATCCGCAGGCAATCCCCCTTGGCCAGATTCAGGTAGCCTTGGCCCTGGCAGGCATTTTTGCCGGCGCAGCTGTGGCCCTTCCCGCCGCAATCACCAGTGCCCTTGCACTTGTTCACGCCGTAGCACGGCGCCTTCCCTGCTTCCGCGGCCTGCGTGGTCGGCGCCGTGACGGCCGTCGCCGCCAAGAGCCCCGCCACGGAGGCCAGAATCAACGTCCGCGGCCTGTGCTCCATTACGTCCCCTCCTGTGTCGCCTTGAGCAACCCTTCCGCCTCGATCGTAATCTCCACGTCATCGCCGACCAACAGTTGGCCGGCTTCCACCGCCTTGTTCCACGTCAGGCCGAACTCTTTTCGATGGATCGTCGTCGTCGCGGTGAACCCGGCCCGCACGTTGCCCCATGGATCTTTGCCGACGCCGTGAATCGTCAACGCCAAGGTGGTAGGTTTCGTCACGCCATGGATCGTCAGGTCGCCGTGGAGCGTCGCGGCCGTGGCGGTCGCCCCCGTTACCGTGGTACTCGTGAAGGTCAAGGTGGGATGGGTGTCCACGTCGAAAAAATCGGCGCCGCGCAGGTGTGTATCCCGCTCCGGCACCCGCGTGTCAATGCTGGCGGCCTGGATCACGGCGCGGGCCTTCCACGTCTCCGGCCGGCCCGGCTCGTAGTCGATTGTCCCCTCGAACTGGTTGAAGGTCCCGCGGACGTACGCCACGAGATGGCGGATTTTGAACGCGACCGTGGTGTGATCGGCGTCCAGCGCGTAGGTCGCCGCCCACGCCGGGCCGGCCGGTCCGCCGACGGCGGCAGCCACCACCACCATACACATCCATCGCGTCATCCAATACCACATGGGAGATCCTCCAGGGTTGAAGGGGTTAGGACACCGGCGCTGGCGCGGCGCCCACGTCGCGCAGCGCGCGAACCAGCTCTTCGAATTGGGCGGGGGTCACGGTCCCTTGGATCAGCACGCCGTTGATCACGCTGATCGGCGTGCTGGTGATCTGCAACCGCGCCGCGTCCGCCACGTCCCGCGCCACCGCGGCGGCCCCGTCGCCGGCGGCCAGGCACTGCCGGAACGCGTCGAGATCCAGCCCGGCCCGCCGGGCATCCGATTCCAGATCAGCCATGAGATAGGCCGGGCCGCGCGCAAACAGCCGGTCGTGCAGCGCCCAGAACTTGCCCTGGGCCTGCGCGCAGTGCGCCGCCGCGGCCAACTGGCACGCCCCCGGGTGCACGGTGCGGGCGATGGCCGTATTGCACGCTTGATCGAGCGGGAACATTTTCACAACGAGCGACACCTGGCCGGGGTGCGCGGCGGCGATGATGGCGTTGTACCGGGCGGTCTCGCGGCAAAGCGGGCAGAAGAAGTCCACGAACGAGACGATCTGAACGGGGGCGGCCGCCGAGCCCAGCCGGGGCGCCCCGGCGGTGTCGACCACGACCCGCGGGGTCTGTTGGAGGTGCTGGCGGATCTGGGCTTGCATGGCCGGCGACGGTTGACCCAACAGCCTCCCCGTCACCCACACCGCCGAGACCCCGATGCCCCCGGTCAGCACGACTCCCCACAACGCCCAGGCGACGGCGGCGCGCGGCCTCGGCACGAAGGCGCGGGCCGCCGCGGGGAATTCCCGCGCGAGCTGCCGCCACGAGCGCCCGGCGGCCGACCGCGCGGTGAGCGCCAGCGCGATGTTGACACCGTAGGTCGCCACGCACAACAGGCAGAGGACGCGCAGCTGCCGAACCATCACCCACAGCAGCGCCGCGTCCAGCGCCACGTAGGCCACGGCGACCCCCGCCAGCACGGTCAGGCTGCGGGGCGCCTCATCGGGGCATTGCCAGGCAATGACCGACAACGTCACCGTGACGAGATAACCCAAGACCCCCCAGAAGGCCAGCGGGAGCCCAAATCCTTGGCCCACCTGGCTCATCGCCACGGCATGGCAGTTGAAGATCGAGCCCGCGGCCCCGCACAGCGGGCCACCGAGCAGCTCCCCGCGGACCAGCGCCAGATGCAGCGCGCCGAGATAGCCGCTGATCGCCAGGCCGAGCACGCTGACGCCGGCCGCGAGTTGGGCACCACGCGTGGGACTCATGCAGGCCTCATTGTACCATCACCGGTGGGCCCGCTCCTCCGGCGGCCTCAGGTGGCGGAAGGCGCGATAGAGGAGGAGATCATACACCACCTTCAAGCCCGGCCCGATGACCAGCGGGGCGGAGAGGGACACCGCGCGCATGAGGGCGCCGGCCACCGCCGGGGCCACGGCCCATGCCACGTTGCGCGTGAGATTGGTGATCCCCGCCGCGCGGGTCCGCTCCTCGTCCCGGACGACCGCCACGAGGTATGACTGCCGCGTCGGGACGTCCATCTCGACGAGCGACTCGCGGAGCAGGAACAGGGCGACCGCCACCGGCAGCGTCGGGGCGATCGGCACCGTCATGAGCAGGAGACTCGACGGCAGGTGGGTCCACACCATCGTGTTGACGAGCCCGATGCGGCGGGCCAGCCACGCAGCCCCCAGGTGCGAGACGCCGTTGAGGATCCGGACGACGAAGAACAGCGGGCCCAGGAGGGCCTCGTCCACGCCGAAGCGCTGGAAGAACCAGTAGCCGAGCAACGCCGTCGTGAGAAACCCGCCGCCGAGACTATCCAGCCCCGAGAGGGCGGCGAACTTCATCACGACGGTGCGCGAGGCGGGCGACAACGGGGGCGGCGCCAGGTGGTCGTTCGCCTCGACGGCGCGGCTCAGGCACAGGGCCAGCAGTCCGACGAGCAGGCAGAGGGCGCTGTAGCCGGCCCACGCCCATTGGTAGGAGGCCAGCGGCGGGAGGCCGGCGTGGGCGCGCAGGAAGGCCGGCAGGCCGCCGAGCAGCGCGCCGACGGCATGGCCGGCGTCGCTGGCGACGTTGTACCACGCGAAGAGCGCGGTGCGCTCGGCCGCCGCGCCGGTCCGGGGGAGCATCGCCTGCTCGACCGTCAACCCGGCCCCGCGGTCGCGGCCCATCCCGTTGACCATGCCGACGAGCGCGCCGAGCAGGAGCAGCGGGGGGCGCGTGGCCCCCGCCAGGACGAGCCCGCCGACCCCCATGAGCCCGGCGATCACCGCCAGGGTCGCCCGGCGGCCCCAGCGGTCCGCGACCGCCGTCACGATCAGCGTCCCCAGCGCCCCGCCGGCCAGGCCGAGCGACACCGCCCAGCCGATCGCCCCGGCGTCCCATCCCAGCGTCGCCAGATGGAGCGCGAACAGGACGCCGGCCATCCCAACCGCCGTCGCCCGCAGTCCCGCCGACGCGATGATCAATCCCCGGTCGCCGTGAGTCGTGGAAGGATTCATGGGATGCGGGCCCATGCTATCAAACCCGGCGGGAAAGAACAACAAGGGCTGGGCCCCGTGAAGAGCCCAGCCCTCTACCTACCGTGACATAGCGGGGGGACGATTTGAACGTCCGACCTTCAGGTTATGCATACCACGTCGGCTTTCGCCGCCTGCGGCACCGGCCGCAGTGTGTGGTCTGGACTATCCCTTCATCCGCCACTCCCTCTGACGGATGCCCGCCGTCTAGTCTCTACACCTTCCCTGCGTCAATCTATCGCAGGGCTTGGCTCGGGATTCCCAGCGAAGGGTTCCCCGAATTTGACGGGTGTTGCCTCAGCCGTTGCCGGCTGAGCGGCCCAGATGGACACCAAATCCCACCGCTCTCGATAATCCGCTGACCGCGGCTTCCGCTGCCGCTTGTCTCCCTCGATAAGGCTGATGGTACTGCCATAGTCGTTGAAGACATTGCTCGGCATCACGTAATACGCCTGCCGGTCTTCGAGATACAAGATCGCGAAATCGAAATCTCCATCGTCGTACTTCGCCCGCCGCATCACCCGCCGATTCGTCTTCGTCCGACGGGCATCCACCGCGTAGAGTTCCTTCTTGCGATCGAACCACGCGGCTTTCACTTGGAGACGGCAGAGCCGCTCACCGAGGTCCAGGGCCAAATCGTACGGGAGACGATCCCCGACCGGCTTCAGCACCCGGAATCCCCGTTTGAGCAATTCCGTGACAACGGCTGATTCCGCGATATCTGCTTTGAGCTTGGTGTCCATGTTCCAAGCCTGACGAGCTACCGGGCTGCTCCACCCCGCAATGATGGATAGCTCAGGGGGGATTGTACCACGCGCGGCGAGGGCGCGCCTAGGGAGTTTTCGAGGAGGCCGGGGCGTCGGACGGGGGCGGGCCGACTTTGTAGATCACTTCCCCCTTGCGCGTCCGGCCGAGTTTCCGGCGGGCGACCCGCTCGATGTAGGTCGGGTCGGACTGGAGACGTTGCATCTCGGCCAGCAGGCGCTGGTTCTCCGCATCGAGGGCGGCGATCTCCGCATCGAGCCGGGCGGCCCGATGCCGCACCTCGTAGGCGCGCCACGCCCCCGGGAGGAACAGCAGGCCGAGGCCGGCGGCGGCCGCCCATCGCCACCGCCGGCGCAGGCCCGCGGGGATCAGCGCCGCGGCGTCCATCGCGGTCCTGGGCCAGGCCGGCCGGCCGTCAGGCCGCCGGCGTACCGGGCGCGCGGCCCGAGCGATGCCTCAATCCGCAGCAGCTCGTTATATTTGGCGATCCGCTCGCTGCGGGACAGTGAGCCGGTCTTGATCTGCCCCACGCCGGTGGCCACCGCGAGGTGCGCGATGGTCGTGTCCTCCGTCTCCCCGGAGCGGTGCGAGATAATCGCGCGGTACCCGGATTGCTTCGCGAGCCGGATGCACTCGAGCGTTTCGGTGAGCGTCCCGATCTGATTGACCTTGATCAGGATCGCGTTGGCCACCTTCCGGGCGATCCCATCGCGGAACAACCGCGTGTTGGTCACGAAGAGATCGTCCCCGACGAGCTGGATCTTCGCGCCGAGCGCCTGCGTCAGCGCCTGCCAGCCGGCCCAATCCTCCTCCGCGAGCCCATCCTCGATCGAGACAATGGGGTATTTCGCGATCCAGCCGCGGTACAGCGCGACCAGCTCGTCGGCCGTCTTCCGGCGCCGGCCGTTGGGGCCGAGCTTGAAGCCGAGCTCGTACCGCCGGGTCGCGTCGCGGTAGAAGCTGCTCGATGCCACGTCCAGCGCCAGGAGCACGTGCCGGCCCGGCACATACCGCGCCGCGCGGATCGCCTCCAGGATCAGCTCGATGGCCGCCTCGTTGGACGCCACCGTCGGGGCGAAGCCCCCCTCATCGCCGACGGCCGTGCTCAATCGCCGATCGCGGAGGATCGTTTTGAGCGCCTGGAAGACCTCGGCGCCGATCCGCAGCGCCTCGGCAAATCGCGGGGCCCCCACCGGCATGATCATGAATTCCTGGACGTCGAGGGAGTTGTCCGCGTGGAGGCCGCCGTTGATGATGTTCATCAGCGGCACCGGCAGGAGCGCCGCCGTCGGCCCGCCAAGGTAGCGGTAGAGCGGTTGGTTGAGCTGCGCGGCGGCCGCCTTCGCGGCGGCCAATGACACCCCGAGGATGGCGTTGGCCCCGAGCCGGCGCTTGGTGTCCGTGCCGTCCAGCGCCCGCAACCGGTCATCGAGCCGCGCCTGATCGAACACGCTCATCCCGCGCACCGCGGGGCCCAGCACCCGCTCGACGTGGCGGACCGCCTTGAGCACCCCTTTGCCGCCGTAGCGCCGGGGATTGCCGTCGCGCAGCTCCAGCGCCTCGTGCTTGCCGGTGGAGGCGCCGCTGGGCACCGCCACGCGGCCGACCGCGCCGCCGAGCGTCGTCACCTCCACCTCCACCGTCGGCGTGCCGCGGGAATCCAAGATCTCGCGCGCGGTCACGCGCGCGATCGTCATACGTCCCGATGGCGCCATGTCATCCTCGGAGCGTCACGCGGCGGCCCCGGACGCGCAACCGCCCCTCCACCGCCCATTGAATCGCCTGCGGGTACAGCCGATGTTCGACGCGATGGAGGCGCGCCAGCAGCGTCGCGGCGGTGTCCCCGGGCCGCACGGCCACCGGCGCCTGGGCGACAATCGGCCCCTGATCCACGCGCGCCTCGACGAGATGCACCGTCACGCCGGTGACCTTCGCGCCGTGGGCCAGCGCGTCGCGGACGGCGCGCGCGCCGGGGAACGCCGGCAGCAGCGCCGGGTGGACATTCACGATCCGGCCGCGGAAGCGACGCACAAATCCGGGGGTCAAGATCCGCATGAAGCCGGCCAAGATCACCCAGGCCGCCCCGGCCCGCCGGATCGCGCGCGCCAGTCCGGCGTCATAGGCCGCCCGGGAGGACGAGGCCATGGGAGGCAGCGCGATGGCGGGAATCCTGGCGCGGCGGGCGCGGACCAACGCGGGCGCCTCGGGACGATCGCTCACCACGAGCACGACCCGCGCACGCAGCCGGCCCCGGCGGATGGCCGTGAGGATGGCTTGGAGATTGGTCCCGGCCCCCGAACACAGCACCGCCAGGCGCGGCCGTGGCGCGCGCCGTGCCGAAGGCTGCGCGCTCATCCCTTACTTCAGCAGCTGCTCGAATTTGGTCTCGAGCTGGGACTTCGGCGCGGCCCCGACGACGCGATCCACTTCCTGCCCCCCCTTGAGGAACACCAGGGTGGGAATATTGAGGACCCCGTACTGGATGGCGAGCTCTTGGTGCTCGTCGACGTTGACCTTGCCGATCCGGACCTTGCCGGCGTACTTCCCCGCCAGCTCCTCCAAGACCGGGGCAATGGCGCGGCACGGGCCGCACCAGGAGGCCCAGAAATCCACGACGATCGGCGTGGAGCCCTTGCCCGCTTCCTGTTGGAAATTCTGCGTGGTGAGGACCACCGTGGCGGCGCTCATGCGCGCATTATACCATGAGGCGCGCCCGCCAAGACGACCGGCGGGCGCGCATGACGATCCCCGCCGCCCCCGCGGCCACCAGGAGGCCGCTGACGATGACCAAGGTCTGCGCCGGCGTGATGCGCTCGGCCGCCAGGCCGGCCACCCAGAGCCCGAGCAGCATCGCCGCATTCATGACGATGCCCATCGCGCTGAACACCCGGCCCTGCAACCGCCCGTGCACCAGCTCGTGGATCATCGTGTTGATCGCGGCCCCGATCGGCGCCACCGCGACCCCGAGACACGCGGTCACGAGCCAGCCGGCCAGCCACGACCGCTGGACGCCGACGCCCCAGGTGAACGTCCCCAAACAGATCCCGCACACCAGCACGCACCCGAGGATCAGCCGCCGACGATCCCACCGCGCGCCGAATCGCCCGTAGCCGACCGTCCCGAGGAAGAGGCCGGCGCCCAGCGTGACGCTGAACACGCCCAGGTCCCGCGTGACCGACCCCAACGCCTGCTGCACCATCACCGTGGCCACCACGAAGATGGCCCCCGACGCCGCCATCAACAGAAACAGGACGTTCAGCACGAACCGCGCCGGGGCCTGCCGCCAGCAATAGCGGAATCCCTCGACGATCTCCCGCCACAACGCGGCGGGATGGAGCGCCGGGGCGGCCGCCGGCGGGGCGCGATGGCGGATCGCCAAGACGCAGCCGGCGGACGCCAGGTACGCCGCCGCGGCGATCGCGCAGCTGGCCGGCACGCCGACCTGCTCGACCAGCAAGCCACCCAACAACATGCTGGTGGTCGCCCCGATCATGCCCGACGTCGTCATCAGGGAATTGGCCGCGACCAGCGCGCGGGGGGGCACGAGCGCGGGCATCAAGGCCAGCCGCGCGGGGATGAAGAAACAGGCGATGGCGAACAGCAGGACGATCAGCAGGTGGGTCGGGGCCATTGAGGGCCGCAGCGCGGCCATCGGGAGCGCCAGCACACACACGCTGCGGATCACGTCGGATGTCGCCATCATGCGGCGCCGGTCCCACCGATCGACGGCGGCCCCGGCCAGCGGGCTGACGACGAAGGCCGGCACAATGGTCCACGTCATGACCCCCGCCAGCGCCACGGTGGATCCGGGGAACCGCGTGCCGACGACCGCGATCAAGATCATCTGCGTCAGCCGGTCGCCCAGCTGGGAGAAGATCTGGCCGATCCACAACCAACGGAACTCCCGCTGGGCGAGCAGCGCGCGGAACGCCATGCCGGCAGTCTACCCGGCGCGCCGCAGCCGGGTCAAGCGCGCGGTGACGGCAAGCGGATCACGTCCTCGCCGTGCTCGAGGGCCATGATCAGGAGGAGATAGTCCCGCAGGTGGCGGGTCAGGAGGAAATTCTGCCGGACGTGCGCCCGGCCGTTGGCGCCGAGCCGCTTGGCGAAACTCGGGCTGTTCAAGCACTGCTTGATGGCGAACGCCGCCCCCTCGGGGCTGCGGCAGAGCAACCCGCTGTGCCGGTGGGCGATCTGCAGCGGGATGCCGCCGACCGCCGAGGCCACGACCGGCTTGGCCTTCCAGAGCGCCTCGCTGACCGTCAGGCCGAACCCCTCCCGCACCGATTTTTGCACAATGACATCGGAGACGCGCTGGATCGCATTGATCTCGACGTGGCTGGTCGGCGGCAGCTCCAGCACCACGATATCCGGGTCGCCGTGCGCGCGCGTGCGGACCTCGGCCAGGACCTGCGCCCCTTCGGGATCGTCGCTGGCGCCGCCGCCGACCAGCAGCAGCCGGCAGTCCACCGCCTTGCGCACCAGCCGAAACGCCTCGATGACGCCCACCGGGTCTTTGAGCCGATCGAACCGGGACACCTGGGTCACCAACGGCTTGTCCCGCGGGATCCCCAACCGGCGCACGATGTCCCGGATCGTCTCCTCCGACAGCTCGCGGTTCTTGTCGCTCAGCGGATCGATCGAGGGGGCGATCAAGAACTGGCGGATCGGCAGCCGCTGGGTGAACTGCGGCGCAGAGAACACCGCGGCGTCATAGCGGGTCACGAATCGCTGCACGAACCGCCACACGCCCGGCTGCGGCGACGAGATATCAATGTGGCAGCGCCAGATCCATCGGCCGCCGCGGGAGGCCCTCGCCTGCACGAGCCCGGCCGGCTGGGGGTCGTGGATAAACACCACGTCGCCGTCCCACGCGAAGGCGCGGAGATTCTGGACGGTTGTTTCCAGAAAGGCCCTCGCCTCGGCGCGCGCGAACGCCGCCGGGCGCCCGTGCAGCGCGTTATGGATCGCCTTGGTCGCCGCGAAGAACGCGTTGTCGCCTTTCATCACGTCCCATCGCGTCGCCAACCCCAGCTCTCGGCACAGCGGGACCAGGCGCGTCAAGATTTCCGCCACGCCGCCGCCGACCGCCGTGGAATTGACGTGCTGGATGCGCCGGCCGGCGAGCTGGTCCGCCAGCCACCGCAGCTCATCGATCTCCTGGCGCCCGACAATTGATTCGTAGGCGCCGAGGGTCGCCAGCATCAGGGATGCCCCTCCCCCACCCGCCGGCGGACGAGCGTCACGATGGTCTGCCGCAGCTCTTCCATCGTGTGGGTATACGGATCGAGGGCCGCGACCTTGCGGGCGAGGGCCGGCTCCCCGAGCGCCTCAAACCACCGCGCGAAATCGTTCCCCCGTTCCAGCCGCAACCGGGCCTCGAAGACGTGGAAATAGAGGCTGTCAATGGTCACCCCCTGCAACGCCTCGAGGAACTCCGGCAGCGTCGCCGCGTGGTACGGTGTCGGCAAGACCACGCTGACGGCCTTGATGAAATGGAACGCCTCGTCCGCCGGCACCGCCTGGGACCGGAGGAGGGGGCGGGCCCGCAGGGCGCGCTCCAGGGTCGCCGCCAATTGGTCCCGCAGCGCCCGGATGCTGGGGCACTGCACCGTGTCAACGCTGGCCAGCTGCTCGCCCAACACCTTGTCCCCCAGCACCTCGGTGACCCAATAGGCGAAATCGTTGGGCGGTTCCGGGGTGAGGGATTGATGCTGCTGCAGGTAGTGGTGCGTGTGATGGAACACGACCGAGCCCGGCACGGTCTTGAGGTGCCGCAGGAGCTGCCCCAGCGACACGGCCTGGAGGCCGGTGGCCTCGCGCAGCGTCAGCCGCGTCGAGAACTGGAACGGCGCCGGGGCGCTCATGACCGCCGGCGCGCCTCCAGCAGCTGCTGCAGCAGCCGGCGCACGTCCGCCGGGGTGTTGACCGTGTACCGCGCCCGCGTCAGCGGGGTCGAGGGCCCGACCGCTACCGTGATGCCGTCGTCCTGCAACGCGGCAAACGCCTCCTCATCCGTGTCATCGTCGCCCACATAGATGGGGATCACCGACGCCTCGCCGGCCGACGCCAGGCACCGGGCCAGCAACCACTCCACGATCGTCCCCTTGGTCCACCGGACCGGCGGCCGGACCTCCAGCACCTGCTTGCCGGTGGTGACATGGACTCGGCGCTGGACCAGGTACGGCTCCAGCACCTCATAGAACCCATTGCGGACCAGCAACGCCTTCTGGGGAAGGACAGCCCGGTAATGGAGGCTCAGCGTGAGCCCCTTGTCCTCGACCCAGGCCCCCGGGATCGGCCGCACCGCCGCGCGCAGCCGCCGGGCGATCTGCCGCAGCAGCGGGCGGGCGGCCTGCGCCCCGGGATTGACGTACCGGCAGGCGGGGCTCTCCAGCTCCAACCCATGGTTGCCGATATAGCAGAGCCCCGGCACGCCGGTCATCCGCTTGAGATCGCTCAACCGCCGGCCGCTGATCAGCGCAACGTGGATATCGGCGCGGCGAGCGAGCCGCTCGAGCAACCGCCTGAGCGATGCGGAGAGCCGCGCCCGGGAGGGATGATCCGCGATCGGGGTCAGCGTGCCGTCATAATCGAGGAATACCAGCAGGCGATCCGCGGCCGCCACGCGCCGCTGGAGGGCCGGCCAGGACGACCAGAGTGGCGCGGTCATCCACGGCCTTCCACCGGGACGGGCGCCGGCTCCGGGCCGGTGCGCAGCCGCGACAGCGCCGTCAGCAATTCGGCGGCCCAGCGGTAGACGTTGCGCTCCTGCACGGCCGTCCGCATCCGGACCATGCGCTCCCGCTGCTCGGCGGGATCCATCGTCAGCGCGTAGTGAATCGCCTCCGCCACCTGGTCGAGATCGTAGGGGTTGACCAGCAACGCGTCCGGCAGGTCGCGGGACGCCCCGGCGAATTGGCTGAGCACCAGGACGCCGCGCTCGTCGGCGCGGGCCGCGACGAACTCCTTGGCCACCAAGTTCATGCCGTCGTGCAGCGACGTGACCAAGCAGACGTCCGCGGCGCGGTAGCACGGGAGGATATCGTGATGGCTGTGGTGCCGGTGCTGGAACACGATCGGCTTCCACGCGCGCGTCTGGAACCGCCGGTTGATCCGGTCCGCCTCCGCCTCCAGCTCCTGGCCCAAGTCGTGGTAGCGCTTGATCAGCGTGCGGCTCGGCGCGCCCAGTTGTAGGAAGGTGAACGTCCCATGGCGCGCGGGGTATTTCTCGAAGAACCGCTCGATGGCGCGGAAGCGCTCGGCGATCCCTTTCGTGTAGTCAACCCGGTCGACGCCGACCCCCAGCCACTCGGCGCTCACCCCGAGCTGGGCGAGCGCGGCGGCCTTGCGGCCCAACGTCTTGGCCGGGTCCGCGGCCGGCGCCTCCGCGTCCCACGCCACGCTGATCGGGAACGGCTTCACCCAGGCCGTATGGCCCGCGCGGTTGATCGCGAACAACTCGTGGTCGATCCGGCACTCCAGCGTGCGGTCCACCGTTTCGAGAAAATTATTGCAATGGAACTGCGTGTGGAACCCCAGGAGATCGGCGCCGAGCATCCCGTGCAGGAGCTCGCGGGCCCAGGGGCAGATCCCGAACGCCTCCGGGTTCGGCCAGGGGATGTGCCAGAACAGCGCGATCCGGGCATCGGGGCGCTTCTCCTTGATGAGCCGCGGGAGGAGGGCGAAATGATAATCCTGGATCAACAGATACGGGTCCCGCGTCTCGGCGATCTCGTCTAAGGCCGCGTCGGCAAATCGCTGATTGACGGCGGCGTAGTGGGTCCAATCGTCGGCGCGGAAGATCGGCCGCGTGTGCGCGATGTGGCAGAGCGGCCAGAGCCCCTCGTTGGAAAATCCGTAGTAGTACCCGCCCTCTTCCTCCGGGGTCAGCCACACGCGCCGCAGGGTGTACGCCGGCTCGTCCGGCGGCACGCGGAGCCGCCCCTGCGCGTCGGCGGTCTCCCGATCAGCCTCCCCCGAGCCATGGGCCACCCAGGTCCCGCCGCACGCGCGCAGGATCGGCTCGATGGCCGTGACCAGGCCGCTGGCCGGCACCACGCATTGGAGCTGCCGCCCCTGCCGCTGGTGCAGGTACGGCTCGCGATTGGCCACGACGAGCAGGGCGCGCCCTTGCAGCACGGACCGCGCCTGCTCTTTGAGGCGCTCCGGCGTCCAGCGCGACTCGCCGGCGTGCCGCAGCCGCGCCTCCTCCTCCGCGGCGGCGCGGGCCGCCAGCCAATAATGCGCCAGCCGGGACACCTCGTGCGCCAGCGGGGCGAATAAATCCCCCTTCGGCAAGATGACGGGATCGGTCCGTTCCCCGGCGCGCAGACGGCGGATCCAGTCCACCGTGCGCGCCAGCGGGCGGAGGATCATCCAGCGCACGAGCCCCAGCGTGACCAGCGTGCCGAGCAGGGTGATCGCGCCGAGGGTCAGCCACGGCCACGGCTCCGGCATGGCGGCCGCTCCTTACGAAGTCTTCTCGGTGGGCGTCTGGCCGGGCGCCGGCCCCTCCGCCGGCCTCGGCGGCGGGAATGAGACGACCGGCGGCGTCACCACGACGGACGTCGCGACGGTCTTCCCGCCGCGCGTGACGTAATAGGTCTTGACGTGCCGTCCCACGGCCAATTGATCGAGCGTGGCGGGCTGGCCGCCGTATAGGATCATGGTGTCCCGAGGGTCCAATCCCAGGTCCACCACCTGACCCTCGCCCACGTGGACCCCCATGCGTGGGGTGCGCGAGACCACGTCCAATGTGGCGATCGAGCCCTCCATCACGCTGGCCTCCGGCGTGGGGCGGAAGGCGTGGCCGGTGGCAGACCATTGCGCGATCGGGACCACCAGCGCGAGGCCCACCACCGCCGCCGCGATGGTGGCGATCCCCCGTCCCATGGCGTGTTGCTGGCTGTGCTCCATGGTTGCTCCCCCCTCTCTCGGTGTCTCAGCTTCATCGCCCCAATCTTATCGAAGGAAAATAACGAGGAGGTGACGCGCGCATTACGGGTTGGTTACCTCGCCGGCGATCATGCCGGGATCGGCTGGGCAGACACCGGCGCCGCCGCCAGCGGGAGTCGGACCGTGAAGGTCGTGCCGTCACGCGGCGCGCTGGACACGTCAATGCCGCCCCGGTGCACCTCGGCAATCCACCGGCAGAGCCCGAGACCGAGGCCGGTGGACGGCACGCCGGGCGGGCTGGGGCGATGCCCTCGGAAGAACCGATCGAACAGGGTGGGCACCTCCTCCGGGGGAATGCCGGGGCCGCGATCGCGCACCGCGACGGTCGCCTGTGAGCCATCACGCCCGACCGTCATGGTCACGCGGCCGCCGGGCGGCGAATGTTTGACGGCGTTGTCCACGAGGTTGCTCACGACGCGCTCCAGCAATCGCCGCTCCCCCTGGATCCAGACCGGGGCCTCGGCCACCAGGGTGAGCTGGGTGGACACCTTCGCCGCCAACAGCTGCCAGGTCTCGAGGATCTCCCGCGCGAGCGCGCACAGCTCGACCGGGCACCACTCCCCCATCCGGTCCGCGGCCTCAGTGTACGCCAGGCGCAGCAGCTCGTCCACTGTCGCGCTCATCTCCTCGGCTTTCTGGAGGTGCATCCGCAGCACCCGCTCGTACTCCTCCGGGCTGCGCGGCCGCCGCAGCGTGACCTCGAGCTCCCCGCGGAGGGCCGTCAACGGGGTCCGCAGCTCGTGTGAGGCGGCCGCGCTGAACTGGCGCAGCTGCCGGAACCCGCGCTCCAGCCGCGCCAACATCTCGTTGAGCGTGACGGTCAGGCGCTCCACCTCCCCGCCGGTGCCCGGCACGTGGAGTCGGGTCTCCAAGTGTTGCGCGCTGATCCGTTGGGCCTGCGAGGCCAGCAGGGTGATGAGCCGGGCGGTCTTCGTGGCCAGCAACCACCCGACCAGCGTGGTCAGCGCCAAGGTCAGCGGGATCAGCCACAGCAGCCAAAACCCCATCCGGGCCACCGTGGCGTCGGCGGATCTCAGGGAGGCCGCCGTCTGGATCAGATACAGCACACGCCGGTGCTCCAGCACCGGATAGGTCACCACACGGATCCGCTGCCCCTGCCGGCGGAATGTTTCATACGCCGTGCGCCGGCCGAGCGCCTCGGCGAGGACCGCCGGGGTGAGCGGCGCCTCGAGCGCGCGAAAATCGTCCGAGGCGAGGATCGGGGCCCCCGCCCGGTCGATCAGACGAAACGGCCGCCCGGCGCCGAGCACCTCCGTCTTGTGCGCCCACCGGTTGAGCAGATCAGGGAGCTGACCTCGTTGCGTCTCGCCCAGCAACGAGCCGGCCGGGGCGTTCAGCCAATTGCCGACCGATGCCCCGTGCCGGCCCGCCTCCGCCTCCCGGAACGCGAAGACGGCGCCGGCGATCCCCTCGGCCTGCAGGGCCAGCAGCTGATCCACGTCGCGCGCCAGGCTCGTCGCGACGCGGGCATACAGCACCCACCCGAACAGGCACAGGACGACCGCCAGAAGCCCCAGGTGCCAGAACGAGAGCGCCAGCGTGGCGCGGCCGGCCCGGCTCATGCGTCGTCGTCCTCCGCCTGAATCGTGTACCCGGTGCCACGCACCGTCTGGAGCAGCTTCCGGGGGAATCCGTCGTCGATCTTGCGCCGCAGGCGGGCGATGTGGACGTTGATCACGTTCGAGAACGTGTCGAAGTCGTGCTCCCACACGTGCTCGGCCAGCATCGTGCGGGTGACGACTTGATTCGGGTGGCGCAGCAGGTATTCCAGGACGGCGAACTCGCGGCCGGTCAGCCACAACTCCCGCCCGCCGCGGAGGACCCGGCGGCGGAGCAGGTCCACCTCCAAATCGGCGGCCCGCAGCACGGTCGACGTCAGGCCGCCCCGCCGGCGCAGCAGCGCGCGGATCCGCGCCAGCAGCTCCTCGAACCGGAACGGCTTGGGCAGATAGTCGTCGGCCCCGAGGTTCAGGCCGGTGACGCGGTCCTCCGGCTGGCCCTTCGCCGTCAGGACCAGGACCGGGGTGCTGATGCGATTGGCGCGCAAGGTCCTGAGGACCTCGAGGCCGGTCCGCTTGGGGAGGACGAGATCGAGCAGCATGAGGTCGTACGGGTCGGTCTGCGCCCGGATCAGGGCCTGCTCGCCGTCGCGGGCCACATCAACGGCGTATTGCTCCTCGCGCAATCCACGGCGGACGAACGATGCGACGGCGGGATCATCTTCAGCCAGTAAGATTCGCATGGCGCCTCCTGCCTCGTGAGCGCCCCTGGCGGGAGGGCACGTGCACCGCTAGTATAGCGCATCGGGCGCATCGCCGGCGGGCCGGGGAAAAAATTTCTAGAGCCGGCTAGAGATTTTTCGCGATCCACACCAGGCCGAGGCCCAGCCCGGACAGCGACGTCAGGGTGACCAGGAGGCGGTACAGGCGCTGGCCGCGCTCGCTGGCGCGGCGATAGAATCGCCCCGCCACGTAGCCGTACGCACTCATGGCCACCGCGCACCCCAGGCTGAAGAGCCCAATATAAAGGTAGGCCAGCCACGGGGTCGCGATCAAGGTCAGTGGGATCAGCACGAACAGCTCCGGGGTCCCCGACGCCCCATGCACCATGCCGACGAGCGTCGGGGCGAAGCGGTGCACGTGTTCCCGGCCCGGCTGGTGGGAGTGGGGGTGGCTGTGCTCCGTCCCACGATGCCCGTGGCGATGGCGATGCCGCGACTCCCGCCACAGCAGCGCCAGGCGCCAGATCCCCAGCGCGACCAGCGTCCCCCCGACGGCGAGCTCGGCATAGCGGGTGAACGCCGGATCGAATCGCAGGCGCAGGAGGAGGACGACCGAGCCGAGGCCGACCACGGTGACGGCGTGCCCCAGCGCCCACCGGAACCCGAACCAGGCGCTCCGGAGGGGGTCCGGCTCGAGCGAGATGAAATGCGTCACCGCCGCCACGTGATCGCGGTCGAACGCGTGCCGCAGGCCGAGGACGAGCCCCGTCAGCAGCCACAGCCACGGCGGCGCGGCAGGCGGGGTCACGGGGCCGCGGGCCCGCCGATCATCCCGTCCGCCACCACGGCCGACAGCAGCGCCACGATCCCGACGATGACGCCGGCCACACAGTCGGCCCGCAGCTGCCGCAGGGAATAGGGGCGGAGGGTGGTCAGGAGTTTCGGTTTCAGGACCGGCATCGCGACCCTTTTCTACAATCGAACAACACAGCCGGCGAGAGGGATCGAACCTCCAACCCCCGCTTTACGAAAGCGGTGCTCTACCATTGAGCTACGCCGGCGCCAGACTCAAAAACGATTCGGCGGAGCGATCGAATCCTGCTGCAGCCCCCGAATCCACCCCATGCTCTGATGAAATTTGGTGATGTCGCTCACACGAACCTGGCAGGTGCCGTACGGTAGCCGCCGCGGCCGTTTGCCGCGGCTGGCCCGGCTCAGTCCGATAAACGCCTTGATGTAACGTCCTTGAGCCACAACGCGATGGTACTCTTTGGCACACCCAGTAGACGGTGGATCTCGTTATCGCTCCGACCCTGCAGTCGGTACTGGATGACCCGTGGCGTGGCGTCGTGCTTGTACAACAGAGTGGTGCCGGGACCCAGACTTGCACTGGGCACACCGCGCTTTTCAGGCGCGTGCTCTACTACCTGAGCTATCCCGGCAAATTGAGCGAGCACAGCTCGCTCAATTTATAGGGGGAACCCATGGTTCCCCCTATGATTCCCCTCCTTGGTAAAGAGTGAACTCCCTAAGGATCCTTGATTGAATGCGTGAATTATAGCACTACTTCAACGGCGTGCGGTAGAGCCAGACGCGGCAGGGGGCGTTGCGCAGGACGGTCTCGACGGTGCTGCCGAGGGTCGGGGTCGGCGCGCCGCGCTTCATGGCGGCGCCCATGACGATGAGGTCGTAGCCCCCTTCCCGGCTGACGTCCAGGATGGAGTCGGCGGCCGAGCGGGCCTGCAGGAGCTGGGTGGTGACGGCCAGCTCGTACTCCCGGCCGATGGCCTGCGCCCGCTTGAGCGCCGCCTCCCCCGTCGCGAATCGATCCGGCAGGAACGTGTCCAGCGGCAACGTGGTCGGGATCTCGATCACGTAGAGCGCCGTCACGGCCGCCCCATGCTGCTTGGCCAGCTGGCAGGCGATCTGGATGTTCTCCGTGTACGGGCCGCCCAGGGTCGGCACGAGGATCTTGCGGATCGCCAGCGGCCGGAACTCCGGCATCGGCACCCGCTCGATCTCGACGTGGGTGGTAGGGGCGATCCGCTGTTGGCGGCGGTAGGCCACATAGCAGAGGAGGCCGACCCCCATCCAGACGAAGCCGAGGTTCCGGCCAGCCGGTTTGGTGATGACGACGTCCACCCAGACGGCGACGGTCGCCAGGAACCCGATGATCGCCGTCACCGGGAGCTGGGCCCCGCCGACCCGGAGATTCACCGGGATTCGGAAGGGCCGCTCGAGATCGGGC
>JACQRF010000123.1 GCA_016206635.1 Candidatus Omnitrophota bacterium | reverse complement strand
GCAGAACTCTTTGAGGATGTCCTCGTCGCTGCCGACGCCGATGGCCCGCAGGAACACGGTGACCGGGATCTTGCGGCGGCGGTCGATCACCGCATACAACGTGTCGTTCAGGTCAAACTCGAACTCCAGCCACGCCCCGCGGTACGGGATGATGCGGGCGGAGAAGAGCCGCTTGCCATTGGGATGCACCTCTTCCTCGAACGACACGCCCGGTGAGCGGTGGAGCTGGCTGACGACGACCCGCTCGTCGCCGTTGACGATGAACGTCCCCGTCGGCGTCATCAACGGGAGGTCGCCCAAATACACCTCCTGTTCCCGCATCTCCTTGGCGGAGCGCAGGCGCAGCTTCACCTTGAGGGCCGCCGCGTACGTCAGGCCCCGCCGCTGGCTCTCCCACAAATCGTACTTGGGCTTCCCCAACGTATACTGGAGGAATTCCAAGCGGTGCGTCCCGTTGTGGCTCTCGATCGGGAACACCTCGTTGAACACCTCCTGGAGGCCGACGTTGTCGCGCTTGGTCCTCGGCACGTCCATCTGCAGGAAATCGGCGAATGACTGGGTTTGCAGCTCCAGCAGATCCGGCAGCTCCGCCGTGTCCGGCAATCGCCCGAGGTTCTGTCGTTGAGGCATGCGGTTATTTCAGCTCGACCTTCGCGCCGACCGCTTCCAGTTTCTGCTTGATGGTCGCCGCCTCGTCCTTCGGCACGCCGGCCTTGATCGGCTTCGGAGCGGAGTCCACCAAATCCTTGGCTTCCTTCAAGCCGTGGTTCGTCCCGGCCCGGATCTCCTTAATCACCGGAATCTTGTTGGCCCCGACATCGGCAAGGACCACCTCGACGGTCGCCTTCTCTCCCGCCGCGGCCGCGGCGGCCCCGCCGCCCGTCCCGCCCGCGGCGGGACCGGCCGCCATGGGGACGGCCGCCGTGACGCCGAACTTGGTCTCCAGGGCCTTGACGAGCGCCGCCAATTCCAGCACGGTCAACGACTCCACGGCCTGGACGATCCCCTGCGCCTTTGAGGACAACTCGGGTGCTGCGGTCGCTTCCGTCATGACGACTTCTCCTTGGATTTGCGAATCGCCTCGATTACGAAGACCGCCTGGCGCAGCACGCCAGACAATACGCCGACGAGTCCCCTCGCGGGGGCCTGCATGCCCACCACTTTGGCCAGCAGGACCTCGCGGGACGGCAGCGCGGCCAACGCCTTGATGGCCTCCACCGTCAGCGCCTGACCCTCG
Organism: Candidatus Omnitrophota bacterium; assembly: GCA_016206635.1. Lineage (GTDB taxonomy): Bacteria > Omnitrophota > Gorgyraeia > 1-14-0-20-64-10 > JACQQZ01 > JACQRF01. Next base: position 5,948 of record JACQRF010000123.1, on the reverse strand, counting down.
ACCATGGCGCCGCGCACGACAAATCCTTCGTGCCCGTTGGCGAAGGTCATCAGCACCTTCGAGACGGCCACTGGATCCGCCGCCGCGGTGACGGCGCTCGTCCCGCGCAGATGCGCGCCCAACGTCGCCAGGCCGCTGTCGCGCAGGGCCCGCTGGCCCAGCGAGTTTTTCACCACCGTGAGCGCCGCCGACACCGTGTTCAACGATCGGCGCAGCGATTCGATTTCGGGGACGGGGACCTTCTCCCACCCGACGACGAACATCGCCTTGGCCCCGCTGAGCGTCTGCGTCAACCCGTGGACGACGTGCGCCCGGGCCCGCTGGCCGAGCCGGGGCGCCGGGGCGTCTGCAACGGCCGCCGTCATGCCGCCACCGCCTGGCGCACACCGCTGAGGTCCAGGCGAATCCCGGGGCCCATGGTGCTCGACAACGAAATGGCCTTCACGTACGGCCCTTTCACCGCCGCCGGGCGCACCCGCCACAAGGCCTCCAGGAATGCCTCGATGTTCGCCGTCAAATGCCCCGCCGGAAACGACCGCTTGCCGACCGCCAGGTGGAGATCCCCCTGCTTGTCCATCTTGAACTCCACTTTGCCCAGCGTGATCTCCTTGATCGCCTGGCCGACATTCATGGTGACGGTGCCGGCTTTGGGGCTCGGCATCAACCCGCGGGGCCCTAGGAGCTTGCCGAGCTTCGCCAGCTCCTTCATGAGGTCAGGCGTCGCGACGGCCACGTCAAATTCCAGCCAGCCGCCGGCCACGCGCTGGATCAGCTCCTCGCCACCGACCACTTCGGCGCCGGCCGCCTGGGCCGCCTTCGCCGCCTCGCCTTTGGCAAACACGATCACCCGGCGCGCCTTGCCGGTCCCATGCGGCAGCACGACCGTGCCACGGACCGCCTGCTCCGTTTGCTTGGGATCAATATCGAGTGTCACCGCCAGATCCACGGTCTCGTCAAACTTCGGCTTCGGGGCTTGCTGCAGCACTGCCACAGCCTCGGGAACGGTGTAGGCCTTCCGGCGATCCACCCCGTCGTAGGCGCTGCGCATCCGCTTACTCACGGCGGTGGTCATCAGACCACCTCGATCCCCATGCTGCGCGCCGTCCCCTCCACCACTTTCATGGCATGCGCCAGATCCCGCGTGTTCATATCTTGCAGTTTCTGCTGCGCGATCTCTGACACCTGCGCCCGCGTGACCGTGCCGACCTTCTCTTTATTCGGGGTCCCGGACGCCTTGGCAATCCCGCACGCCCGCTTGAGCAACACCGAGCTGGGCGGGCTCTTGATGATGAAGGAAAAGCTCCGGTCCTCATACACGCTGATGACCACCGGGAGAATCAGCCCCTCTTTCCCTTGGCTCTGCGCGTTGAACTGCTTGCAAAAGTCCATGATGTTCACGCCGAGCTGGCCGAGCGCCGGCCCCACGGGGGGCGCCGGGGTCGCCTGGCCGGCGGGGCAATAGAGCTTGATCTGCGCGGTGATTTTCTTCGCCACGTCAAATTTTCTCCACTTGCCAGTACTCCAGCTCGACCGGGGTCGAGCGCCCGAAGATCGTGACCATGACCCGGAGCTTGCCTTTCTCCGGGTTGACTTCCTCAATCAAGCCGTTGAAGTTGGTGAAGGGGCCTTCCGTGATGCGCACGCTTTCTCCCCGATCGAAGATCACCTTCGGGATCGGTTTTTCCATCTTCTCTTCGGCCGCCTTCACGATGGCTTGGATCTCGTCGTCGGCCAACGGGACCGGCCGCTGCCCCGACCCGACGAATCCGCTGACGCCAGGGATATTTTTGATGAGGTACCACACGTCGTCGGTCAGCTCCATTTCCACCAGCACGTAGCCCGGGAAGAATTTGCGCTCCGAAATCTTCTTCTTCCCGCCCTTGACCTCGGACACTTTCTCCATCGGGATCAACACCTGACTGACGAGACCGCCGGCCGCCTGCTGGGCAATTTTGCCCTCGATGGCGGTTTTCACTTTCTCTTCCTGCCCTGTCAAGGTATGGACGACGAACCATTGTTTGGCCACGACTAGCGCACCATCCATCGGATCAGCGTCGTGCAGATGAAATCGAACGTCCCGACCACCACCGCCAGCAAGGTGGTGCTGGCCAACACAACCCACGTCGATCCGATCAAGTCCTGGCGCGACGACCATGACACCTTCCCCAATTCCGTCCGCACTTCCTGCACGAAAGTTGACACCCGACGAATCATCGTTCGTGGTATCCCATCGAGGTTGACGAAAACCTAGGCGGGTAAAACGAGTAAAGTTCCAGGCCTGGCTGGACTCGAACCAGCAACCCGCGGTTTTGGAGACCGCTGCTCTAGCCAGTTGGAGCTACAGGCCTGTATCATGGTTCAACGCGCTGCGAGCCGCTCGCCATGATCACTTCGTCTCCTTGTGCGCCGTGTAGCCTCGGCACCACCGACAGAACTTGTTCAGCTCCAGGCGGCCGGTGTGCTGTTTCTTGTTTCGCGTCGTATGATAATTCCGGCGCTGACACTTCGCGCACGCCAAGGTGATGAGTTCCCGCATCGCCCGCTCGAGGGTCAGGCCACGATCTTGCTGACCGCGCCCGCCCCGACGGTTCGGCCACCCTCGCGGATGGCGAACCGCAGCCCCTCCTCGCACGCAATAGGGGTGATGAGCTCGACCTCAACTTTCACGTTGTCGCCGGGCATCACCATCTCCGTGCCTTTCGGGAGCGTGACGACGCCGGTCACGTCGGTCGTCCGGAAATAAAACTGCGGCCGATACCCATTGAAGAACGGGGTATGCCGGCCGCCCTCTTCCTTCGTCAACGCGTAGACTTCCGCCGTGAATTTCGTGTGCGGCGTGATGGAGCCGGGCTTGGCGAGCACCATCCCGCGCTCCAAATCTTTCTTCTCGATGCCGCGCAGGAGCAACCCGACGTTATCGCCGGCCTGCCCCTCATCCAACAGCTTGCGGAACATCTCAATGCCGGTGACGACGGTCTGCGTCGGCTTCGGCCGAAGGCCGACGACTTCAACCGGGTCGTTGACCTTCACAATGCCGCGCTCGATGCGCCCGGTCCCGACAGTCCCGCGGCCCGTGATCGAGAACACGTCCTCGACCGCCATGAGGAACGGCTTGTCGGTATCACGCTTCGGCGTCGGGACGAACTCGTCCACCGCCTTCATGAGATCGACGATCGTCTGCTCCCACTGGGCATCGCCCTCGCTGGCCTTGAGCGCGCTCCCGCGCACGATCGGGGTTTTGTCGCCCGGGAAGCCATACTTCGTCAGCAGCTCGCGGATTTCCAGCTCGACCAGATCGAGCAAATCCTTGTCGGCCACGTCGCACTTATTCAGGAAGACGACGATGGCCGGCACGCCGACCTGTCGCGCCAACAAGATGTGCTCGCGGGTCTGGGGCATCGGGCCGTCCGCGGCCGACACCACCAAAATGGCGCCGTCCATCTGCGCGGCGCCCGTGATCATGTTCTTGATGTAATCGGCATGGCCCGGACAATCGACGTGGGCGTAGTGGCGGTGCTCGGTTTGGTACTCCACGTGGGCAATGTTGATGGTGACGCCGCGCTCTTTCTCCTCCGGCGCGTTGTCAATCGAGTCATAGGGTCGCTTCTCCGCCCACCCCTTCTTGGCGAGGACAAACGTGATCGCCTGCGTCAGCGTCGTCTTGCCATGATCCACGTGTCCGATGGTGCCCACATTGACGTGCGGTTTGGTCCGATCAAACTTTTCTTTCGTGGCCATGGGCCGATCTCCTCCGGCGAATTCCGTTGTTGATCAAAATAGAGCTCCCCCATGACGACAATCCCCCCTTGACGTCATCGGGCATCTCACGCGCTGACGTATATGACTGGAGCTGCTGACCGGAATTGAACCGGTGACCCCGTCCTTACCAAGGACGTGCTCTACCAACTGAGCTACAGCAGCAGCGCATTCCTCGAGCTATATAGTTGTAAGTACGTCGGGCCCCTGCTGCTGCAGACGTGACGGGTAGTACAAACGCACTAGTGTAGCGTGCGCGGATGGGAAGTCAAGATTTTTTTAGGCGGTTGAGCCAGTTGGAGCGGGCGACGGGGGTCGAACCCGTGTAGTCGGCTTGGAAGGCCGACACTCTACCGTTGAGTTACGCCCGCAACGAGCCCCTGCCCTACCGTAACTACCATACCAGAAACAGAGTGGTGGGCAGGAGAGGATTCGAACCTCTGTAGGCGTGAGCCAACGGCTTTACAGGCCGCCCCATTTGGCCGCTCTGGAACCTGCCCTTTCAGAAACCGCTATTGTAGCGTATTCGGTGATCCACCGCTGGATCAATTGCAACAAGCGCTTGTCGCAGTATCGGATGTGCGCGAGACCGTGCGGCATGATCCGCCCGCTCCGGTGCACATTGCCTCGACGGATATAGGGACGAGAGAATTGTGCCAGCGGAATATCGGTGAGACGAGACCAGAACCGCTTCGACGCCTCAACGACATCGGGGTTCCCGTGATGGTAGAGATAGACGCGCAGACGGGGCTCGGCGACGCCGCACACCTGCCGCAGAAATCTCAGGAACAGTTGGATCATTACCGGGTTGCTGTTGGTGAAGTCCACGCCGGAGACCGTTTGTGCACCCTCGGCCCAGTACAACATGATGCCGGCAACCTTAAGTTTCTCTTCCTCAGGCGTCAGCGAGATCTTCAAACGAAATTGTGGCTTACGGAGCGATGCAACGAAGTTGCTCTCGCTCAAACTCCGGCGAGGAATTTGATGTTTGCGCATTTGTTCGTAGATAACTTGCCGTGAAAGGCCGAGTCGAACCGCAATCTGCGGGGCGGATTGTCGTTGATCCCAATACAAACGCTTGAGTTCATCCGCAGAAATTCTGATCTGCATCGGAATACCCCTCCGGCAAGAAAGGAAGCTTGGAGCCCACGGTCCGAATCGAACGGACGACCTACCGCTTACAGGGCGGCTGCTCTCCCGACTGAGCTACGTGGGCGTAGGTCGAGTGTATCACACCAGGCGGCGGATGGCGGCGGGGAGGCGGGCGGCGACGTCCGACGCGAGCAGACCGACGGGGCCGAGCTCGCGCGCGGCGAGGTCGCCGGCCAGGCCGTGCAGATGCGCACCGGTCGCGGCGGCGTCAAACGGGGAAAACCCCTGCCCGACCAGCGCGGCGATCACGCCGGCCAGCACGTCCCCCATGCCGCCGGTGGCCATGCCGGGGTTCCCCGTGGTATTGACGACCGTCTTGCCGGAGGGATCGGCGATCACCGTGCGGTACCCCTTGAGCACGACGATGGCCCGCCAGGCCCTCGCCGTCGAGACGGCAGCGCGCACGCGGTCGCGCTGGATGGCCTCGACAGAGCAGCCAAGGAGCCGGGCCAGCTCGCCGGGGTGCGGCGTCAGGATGACCGGGGCCCGCGCGCGGCGCACGAGCTCGGGGCGTTCCGCGACGGCGTTCAGGCCGTCGGCATCCAGCACGAGCGGGCGCGGGAGCTTCGGAAGCAGCCGCCGCACGCACTGCTGCGTCGCCGGTGCGCGCGAAAGTCCGGGGCCGAGCGCCACGACATCCGCCCGCGCGGCCAGCGCCAAGACCGCCGGAATCGAAGCAGACGAAAGATAGCCACCGGTCGCCTCGGGGAGCGGTGTGGGCATCGCCTCCGGGATGTGCGCGGCCACCACGACGTACATGCTCTCGGGTACCGCCAGTGCCACCAACCCCGCGCCGCTCCGCAGCGCCCCGAGCGCGCACAACGCCGGCGCGCCGGTCAACCCGATCGAGCCGCCGACGACGAGGACGCGCCCGTAGTCCCCTTTGTGCGTGGCCGGGCGGCGGCGGAACCGGCGCCGGGCAGCGGCCATGAAGGTCGGCGCCGTCACGAGCCGCCCCGCCCTTCCAACACGGCCATCGCGACGGCATAGCGCGCCGTATGCGTCAACGACAGATGGATCCGCCGGACGCGGCGCCGGCG
>JACQRF010000133.1 GCA_016206635.1 Candidatus Omnitrophota bacterium | reverse complement strand
GGCGATGGTACTGCCTTGGCAACGAGGTGGGAGAGTAGCACGGCGCTTGGGTTTTTGACGCCCGCGAGTGAATGGCTCGCGGGCGTTTTTATGGTAGGATACCCCCATGTCCGGCCATTCCAAGTGGGCCAGCATCAAGCACAAGAAGGGCTTGGCCGACGCCAAGCGCGGCCAGGCGTTTACCAAGCTCATCCGGGAAATCACCGTCGCGGCGCGGCATGGCGGCGGCGACCCCAATGCCAATCCCCGCCTGCGGCTCGTGATGGAAAAAGCCCGCGAAGCGAACATGCCCAAGGACAACGTCGAGAAGGCGATCAAGCGGGGCACCGGCGAGCTGGAAGGCGTCACGTATGAGGAGGTGACGTACGAGGCGTACGCGCCGGGCGGCGTCGCGATGTACATCGAGGCGCTCACCGACAATAAGAACCGCACCACGGCCGAAGTCCGCAATATCCTGACCAAGCGCGGCGGCAACATGGCCGGCGCGGGAGCCACCGCGTGGCTCTTCCACAAAAAAGGCTACCTCATCGTCGAGAAATCGGCCGCGGATGAAGAAAAACTCATGAATCTCGTGCTCGAGGCCGGCGCCGACGACTTGAAGACCGAAGGTACCGCGTTCGAAGTCACGACCGACCCGAAGAACTTCGAGGCGGTGAAGGCCGCGCTCGTGGCCGCGAAGATCCCGCCGACCTCGGCGGAAATCACGATGCTGCCGACGACGACGGTGCGCGTGGCCGGCGGCGACGCCAAAGCGGTGCTCGGCTTGGTGGAATCGCTGGAAGAACAGGACGACGTCCAGCACGTCTACGCCAATTTCGATATCCCCGACGAGATGTTGGCGGAGGCAGTCTGAGCGCGCGAGGAGAGCGTGCGGATTTGCGGCGTTGACCCGGGATTGCAGCGGACCGGCTACGGCGTGGTGGAGGTCGACGGATCCCGGATGGCGCTGGTGAACGCCGGCGTGGTCCGGTCACTGAGCTCGGCGGCGCTCGCTGAGCGGTTGCGGACGATTCACGCGGGGATGATCCACGTGCTGCAAACGAGCCGACCCGATCTGGCCGTGTTCGAAGCGCTCTACTCTCACTACACCCATCCAGAGACCGCTATTCTGATGGGCCACGTGCGCGGCGTGCTGCTGCTGGCGGCCGGCGCGCTCGGCATTCCGGTGGCCGAGTATTCGGCCACGCACATCAAGAAGGCGGTGACCGGGCGGGGACACGCGACCAAGCCGCAGATCCAGCGGATGGTGCAGATGCTGCTGAATCTGCCCGCGCCGCCGGAGCCGGACGACGCGACCGACGCGCTGGCCGGGGCCATCGCGTACGCCCATACCTTGCGGGCCCCCGCGTTGCAGGCGGCACTCCAGTGATTTCGCAGATTGCCGGGCGGATCGCCCAACGGACGGGCGCCGGGCTGCTGATCGACGTGCACGGCCTGTGCTACGAGGTGCTGATCCCTGCCGCCATCCTTCAGGCGCTCGACGGCCAGGTCGGGGACGACGGCACCATCCGGCTCTACACCTTCCACTACCACCATGTCGAGCCATCGCGGGCCATCCCGATGCTGATCGGGTTTACCCATGAGATCGAACGGGAGTTTTTCGAGCGGTTCATCACGGTGTCCGGGGTCGGCCCCAAAGCGGCGCTGCGCGCGATCTCCCAGCCGATCCCGCTGATCGCGCGGGCCATCGACGACGGCGACATCGAATTCCTCCGCCGGTTGCCGGGCATCGGGCCGCAGCGGGCCAAGGAGATCGTGGCCAAGCTGCAGGGGAAGGTCGGCAAGTATGGCTTGCTGCAGACCCCTACGGCGGGCGGAGGGCTCCCGGCCGCCGATCTCGACGTGGCGGACGAAGCGCTGGCGATCCTGCTGCAGTTGCAGTATCGGCCGTCGGAGGCGAAGACGATGGTGCAGCAGGCGCGCCAGCGGCTTCCGGGGGCGACGACCGCCGAGGAGTTGCTGAACGAGGTGTACCGCCAGCGGGCGGTCGCCCGGGTGGGGTGAGGGCGATGACCGACGCCGCAGTGCCACCGATCCTCCCTTCCGCTGAGACGGACGAAGACCGCGTCCTCAATCTCAGCCTGCGGCCTGGGACCCTCGGTGAATTCATCGGCCAGCGGGAGCTGGTCGAGAACCTCCAGGTCGCAATCCAGGCGGCGCAAGGCCGGGGCGAGCCGCTGGAGCACACCCTGTTCTCCGGCCCGCCTGGATTGGGCAAGACGACCTTGGCGCACATCTTGGCGCGCGAGACCGGCGCCAAGATCACGGCCACCTCCGGTCCGGCCATCGAACGCGCCGGCGACCTCATCGGGATCCTCACGAATCTTGAGGCCGGCGACATCTTGTTCATCGACGAGATCCACCGACTGTCGAAGGTCGTCGAGGAATTCCTCTATCCGGCCATGGAGAATTCCCAGATTGATTTCATTATCGACAAGGGACCATATGCCAAGACGATCAAGTTCACCCTCAAACGGTTCACGCTGATTGGCGCCACGACGCGCAGCGGCCTGTTGTCCGCGCCGCTGCGGAGCCGGTTCGGCATGCTGTTCCACCTGAACTTTTACGCCCCGGAAGACCTGGTGCAGATCCTGACGCGATCGGCGGCGATCTTGGCGGTGGCGTTGGAGCCCGACGCGGCGCTCGAGATCGCCCGGCGCTCGCGCGGCACGCCGAGGATCGCCAACCGGTTGCTGCGCCGGGTCCGCGATTACGCGGCGGTGAAGGCCGATGGGCGGATCACGTTGCCATTGGCCCAGCAGGCGCTCGCGGCGCAGGGGATCGACCCGCTCGGCCTCGATGACGTGGACCGCAAAGTGCTGAGGACGGTCTTCGAGACGTACCGCGGCGGGCCAGTCGGCATCGAGGCGTTGGCGGCAACGATCAACGAAGAAGCCGACACCATCACCGACGTGATCGAACCGTATCTCCTGAAGGCCGGGCTCTTGCGGCGGACGCCTCGGGGGCGCGAGACGACCTTAGCGGCGGCCCAGCATCTCCGCGGCGTCGTGAGCCCGAACCGCCGCGCCGGCGACCTGTTCGCCGAACCGGCCTGACCCTGACCATGTGGCGGTTCGGCCAGTTGCCCGGCGATCTCGTCATCCATCGAGGATCATTCACCCTGTACCTTCCGATGACCACATGCCTCCTGCTCAGCGCGCTGCTGTCTGTGCTGGCCTGGCTCTTCTCCCGGCGCTGATCGCCGGCGGATACCCGCCGGCGGCCGCCGAGGAGCCCACCGTCCGCGTGCGGGTCCTCGATGACGCGCCGTCCCTGCGGGTGACGGTTAATGGCCCCTGCCGGTTGCTTCCCGGGGGAGACCGCACCGCCGCCACCACCATCCAGAAATTCCGGTGGGGATTGATCCAGCCGACGCGGGACGGCCTGCAAGCCGGGCGGTCGGCGTGGACCGGCCGCGCCGGGCGGCAGCTCCAGGTGGTCCCGACGGACGACTCGGTGATTTTCCTCAACGGGGTCCGATACCGCGGGGCGCTCACCATCCTGCGGAACAATGCCGGATCGCTCCAGGTGAATAACGATGTGCCGTTGGAACAGTACCTGAAAGGCGTGGTGTCGCGCGAGGTGGATGCCCGGTGGCCGATGGCGGCCTTGGAGGCGCAAGCGATTGTGGCGCGGACCTTCACCATCCGGCAGGTGCAGGACCGGGCTGGTCAGGCGTTCGACGTGACGATGCGGTGGCCGCAGCTCTATGGCGGGCTGCAGGACGAACGGCCCCGGGCCACGCAGGCGGTTGAGCGGACGCGGGGGCTGGTGGTCACCGCCGGCGGGCGGTTGGTGCTGACGTACTACCATACGGTGTGCGGCGGGCGGACCGAGGATGCAGAGGCGGTCTGGCCATCGGTGAAGTCGCCGGCGCTGCGCAGCGTGGAATGCATCTATTGCCGCCGGGCGCCACACTATCGCTGGTCTCTGGCCGTGTCGAGCGAGGAGCTGGCGCAGGCATTAGCCGGGGGCGGCGTGGATGTCGGCCCCTTGACCGACCTGCAGCTCGGCCCCCGCAATCGCTCGGGGCGGGTGACGACGGTGACGGTGATCGGGCTGGGCGGGGCTGCGACGGTTTCGGCCGTGCAGCTGCGGGCGGAGCTCGGGTCGAACCGCCTACGGAGCGCCAATTGTACGGTCCAGCCGTCAGGGAATGACCGATGGATATTTGAAGGGTTCGGCTGGGGGCACGGGGTCGGGCTCTGCCAATGGGGGGCGTCTGGCCTAGCGCAGCGCCGCCAGACGGCCCAGCAAATTCTCCAATTCTATTATCCGGGGACGGAGATTACCACATGGCCTGCATCGTGATGGACGCCGTGCGCGTGCCTGAGGCGCTGATTGCGCAAGAGCCGTTGGCGGACCGCGCGGCGTCTCGGCTATTGGTGGTGGATCGGCGCGCCGGGACGTGGCAGCACCGGCGGTTTGCCGAGGTCGGGCGGTGGCTGCGGCGGGGCGATTGCCTGGTGCTCAACGATACCCAAGTGGTCCCCGCGCGCCTGCGCGGCCGGCGGCCGGCCGGCGGCGCCGCAGAGCTGTTGTGGCTGCGGCCGGGGCCCGAGCCCAGCACCGCGTGGTGTCTGAGCCGGCCGGCCCGGCGCCTGATGCCGGGCGCCCCCATCGTGTTTGACCACGGGTCGTTGACGGCGACGGTCGTGGCGTGCGGCGAGGGTGGCGAGCGCCTCGTGCACTTCGTGGCCGACGGGTCGCTTGAGGAGCGGTTGGCGGCGCTCGGCCAAGTCCCGCTGCCGCCGTACATCCGCCGCGCCCCGCGCCCCGACGACCGGGAGCGGTACCAAACCGTGTATGCTCGCGTTCCCGGCGCCGTGGCGGCGCCGACCGCCGGCTTGCACTTTACGCCGGCCCTGCTGGATAGCCTGCGCGCCGACGGCGTCACCGTCGCGACGCTCACCCTGCATGTGGGCGATGGCACGTTCGCGCCGCTCACGCCGAAGGCGCTGGCCGATGGCCGGCTCCACGCGGAGTGGTTTGAGGTCCCGCCGGCGACCCGCGAGGCGGTCATCGCCGCGAAGGCCTGTGGCGGCCGCGTGATCGCCGTCGGGACGACCGCCTGCCGCGCCCTGGAGACGGCGGCCTGCGGCCCCGCGTCGGGATGGACCGAGCTGTTGATCCGGCCGGGATTCGCGTTCCGCGCGGTGGACGGTCTCATCACGAATTTCCATCTGCCGAACACCAGCTTACTCTTGCTGGTCGCGGCATTCACCGGCGGCGATCTCACCCGGCGGGCCTATGCGGCGGCCGTCGCGGAGCGCTACCGCTTCTACTCGTACGGCGATTGTATGCTCATTCTATGAGAACCCGCGATGGTATCTGACCAGCTGTTTCAGATGTGTGCAGCGGACCCCGCCAGTCGGGCGCGGACCGGGCAATTCCAGACGGCCCACGGGGTCGTCGAGACCCCGGCGTTCATGCCGGTCGGCACGCACGGCACGGTGAAGTCACTGACCGTCGAGGATCTGGCCGCTACCGGCGCCCGCATGCTGCTGGCCAACGCGTATCACCTTTGGTTGCGGCCGGGGGCCGACGTGTTGCGCGCGGCCGGCGGGCTGCACCGGTTCATGGG
>JACQRF010000132.1 GCA_016206635.1 Candidatus Omnitrophota bacterium | reverse complement strand
TCGCCGAGGTCAATGGCCAGGTGATCACCGCTTCGGAATTACAAGAGCGGATGAAGAACCTAAGCCCAGCGGCGCGATCCGCCATCGGCGACGACCGGCGCCGGCTCCTGGAGGAGATGGTGCTGGAAACCGTGTTATTCCAGGAGGCGCGCAAGCGCGGCATGGACCGGGAGCCGCAGGTCCGCGAGCTCGTGGCGGAGGCGCGCCGGCAGATCATGATCGGCCGCCTCATGGAGAAAGAGGGGGAACAGTCCCCCCCGGTGACCGATCAAGAGATCGTGGAATACTACGAGCAGCGCAAGGCCCAGTTTGCCCAGCCCGAACGGTGGCGGGCGAGCCACATCCTCGTCTCGACGGAGGCGCAGGCCAAGGAGGCGCTGGAGCGTCTGGGCAAAGGGGAGCGGTTTGAGCGGGTGGCGGAGGCGCTGTCGCAAGACACGTCCAAATCCAAAGGTGGCGATCTCGGCTATTTCAGCCGGGGCCAGCTCATCCCGGAATTCGAGGAGGCGGCCACACAGCTCCAGGTCGGCCAGACCAGCGGGGTCATCAAGACCTCCCTGGGCCACCACGTGATCTCGCTGACGGACCATCAGGCGGCCCAGCAGCGAGGGTTGGGCGACGTCCGGGATCAGATTACCCAAGAGCTGAAGAACCGTCGGGCCCGGGCGCGGTCGGACCAGTTTGTCAATGAACTGCGCAAGCAGGCCCGCGTGTTCATTCGCGACAACGAAACGCCCCCCAGCGCCCCGGAACCCGCCGATGTCCCGGAGGCGGCCCCGGTCGCCCCCTCCGCCGCCCGGTAGCCCGCGCATGTCGCCCGTCGTCCGCCGAGCCGCCTGCGCCGTCATGATCAGCGGGATCGGTCTCGCCACGGCGGCCGCGGCGCCGCCGGCGCGCGGGGCAGGGGAGACCCGGAACCGGATCGTGGCGGTGGTCAATAGCGACGTGATCACGGCGGAAGATGTGGCGCAGGCGATGGCGCCGCTCTACAAACAGTTCGAGGAGACCGCCTCGGCCCACGAGCGGTCGTCCAAGGTGCAGGAGGCGGAGCAGCGGGTCGTCGAGATCCTGGTCAATGAGCGGCTGATGCTCCAGGAGGCGACGGCGCCGCGCACCTTCGAGATTGCGAAAGGCAAGTGGGCCACGCCGACGCCGATTACGATCAGCGGGGAGGAATTGGCGGACGCGCTGGCCGATGTCCGGGCGCAATTCGAGACGGAGGATGAATTCCTCAGCGTGCTCCATGAGCACGGCATGACGTTGGAGGACCTCAAGCAGCGCTACCGCGACCAGATCACCATTCAGAAACTCGTTGACCGCGAAGTCCGCAGCCGGATCGCCGTCTCGCCGTCGGAGATCACCGCCTATTATGAACGGCATCTGGATCAGTTCCAAGGGGCCGAGGCGGTGCGCGTCTCCAACCTCTTGATCCGGGTCGGCGACGGGGTGGATGACCGCCAGGCGAAGGCCAAGGCCGAGGCGCTGCGGCAGGCGATTCACAACGGCGCCGATTTCGCGGAGACGGCCCGGCGCGAGTCGCAAGGGCCGGCCGCGGCCGAGGGCGGGATGATCGGCTGGGTCGAGCGCGGCCGCCTGATGCCGGAGATCGAGCAGGCGGTGTTCGCGCTGGCGCCGGGCCAGCTCTCCCCCGTCGTGAGGAGCGCGCTGGGCTATCACGTGTTCCGCCTCGAGGAGCGGCGCGCCGTCCAAACGAAACCGCTGGCCGACGTGCAAAGCCAGATTCGGGACGCCTTATCCCAAGAGCGGTTCCAGCAGCGGTACCGCGAGTGGATCGCCAAACTCCGGGACCGCGCCTACATCACGATTAAGACCGCGTCCGCCTCCGCGCCTGCCTCGTGATCGCCGTCGCGGTCACCATGGGCGATCCGGCCGGGATCGGCCCCGCCGTGGCGCTGCGCGCCCTCGCCGCGCCGCATTTCCGTTGGGCGGGCGCCATGCGCGCGGTGTTCGTCGGCGATGCCGCGTGGCTTCGGGGCGTGGCCCGTCGGCAGGGGATCCCATGGCGGTGGACCGTGGTCCGGCGGCCGGTCGCCGGGCCGAACGCCCCGGCCCATCAACTGTGGGATGTCGTCCGCGTGCCGCCCGGCGTTCACCCCGGGCGGATCCAAGCGGCGGCCGGCCGCGCCGCGCTCGAGGCGCTCGACTGCGCCATCACGCTGGCCCAGGTGGGACAGGTGGATGCGCTGGTCACGGCCCCGGTCAGCAAAGAAGCCATCGGCCGCTCCTGCCCCGGATGGACCGGCCATACCGAACATCTGGCGCGGGCGTGCGGCGTGGAGCGCCCGGTCATGATGTTCGCCGCCGGCGCGCTCCGCGCGAGCCTGGTCACGACCCACCAGGCGCTGGCGCGCGCCATTCGCTCGCTGACGCCGGCGCGCGTGGAGCATGTCGTCCGGCGCACGGTCGAGGCATTGCGGGCCGACTGGGGCGTGCCGCGCCCGCGCGTCGCGATCGCGGCGCTGAATCCGCATGCCGGGGAGGGCGGGTTGTTCGGCGATGACGAGCGGCGATGGCTGGCGCCGCTCGTTCGGCGCTTGGCGCGGCGGTTGCCTGCCGTGGTGTCGGGCCCGCATCCGGCGGACACGCTGTTTGCCCAGCAGGCCCAGGGCCGGTACGATGCCGCGATCGCCCTCTTCCACGACCAGGCGTTGATCCCGATCAAACTGCTCGCCTGGAATCGCGCCGTGAACGTGACACTCGGCCTGCCGTTCGTGCGCACCTCGCCCGCCCACGGCACGGCGTTCGATATTGCCACCCCCCGCCATCGCCCGGACGCCCGCTCCATGCAGGCGGCCATCGAGCTGGCCGTCACCCTCGCGCATCATCGCCGTGCCCATCCCCTCCGCCGCTGAGATCAAGCGGCTCTGCCGCGAGTACGGGGTGTTCCCCAGCAAGGGGATGGGGCAGCATTTCTTGGTGGACCCGCGCGTCGCGGAGCGGATCGTCGAGGGGGTGGCGCCGAGGCCGCGCGAGCGGCTGGTCGAGATCGGCGCGGGGTTTGGGGCGCTGACGGCGGTATTGCTCGAGCGGGGCGTGACGGTGGTCGCCGTCGAGCGGGACCGGCGGCTGGCCCGCGCGCTCAACGACCGGTTCGGCGACCGTCCCGACCTGCGGCTGGTCGTGGATGATATCCTCCGCGTGGACTGGGCGGCGTTTGGGGCGGGCCCGCTCGTCGTGGTCGGGAATCTCCCGTACATGATTACGAGCCCCCTGCTGGAACGGCTCGTCCGTCATCGGGCGCGCGTCAGCCGGGCCGTAGTGACCATCCAGCGAGAGGTGGCCCAGCGGATCGCCGCGGCGCCCGGGACCAAGACGTTCGGGGCGCTGACCTGCTTCGTGCAGGCGGATTTTCTCTGCGACCTCATCGTGGAGATCGCGCCGAAGAGTTTCTGGCCGCAGCCGGCGGTCACCTCCGCGGTCCTGCGCCTGACGCCGCGCACCCCGCCGCTGGTGACTGACGCCGAGCGGGAGCCGTTTACCGCCGTCGTCCAGGCCTGCTTTCAGCACCGCCGCAAGACCCTGCTCAACGGCCTGCTCAACCCGGCCCTGGGCCTGACGCGCGACCGCGCGGTGGCCGCGATCCGCGAGGCGGGCCTCGACCCCTCCCAGCGCCCCGAGACCGTCCCCGTCCCCATGTTCGCCGCGCTCGCCAGGTTAATACGAATATAGCATCGAATCATCGGTCTTGCCTTCACCGTCCGTCAGATGGCATACTGGATATGATGACGCCCCCCGATTATCCCCCATGGCACGCGCGCGCGGCCCTCGTGGCTGCCGCCACGCTGGCCCTCGCCCTGCCCGCGCCAACGGTGCCAGGGGGGCCAGGCCCCCCTGGCACCGGCCTGGGGGCGGTGCCGTCGGCAGGGCCGGCCGACCAGCTCCGCGCCGGCCAGGCCGCCCGCACCCGCGTCGGACGCCAAGAACTCCCCCGCGCCCTTGGGCAACGCCCCGCCCCCCTGCGGGCCGCCGGCCTGGAGGAGGCGAGGTGGCGCGAGACGCTGGAACGGCTACCACTGGTTGGTGAGCGGTT
The DNA here is from genome assembly GCA_016206635.1 of Candidatus Omnitrophota bacterium. Lineage (GTDB taxonomy): Bacteria > Omnitrophota > Gorgyraeia > 1-14-0-20-64-10 > JACQQZ01 > JACQRF01. The sequence goes on along the minus strand of JACQRF010000132.1, from coordinate 1,762 downwards.
TCGGGAGCTGCCGCGCGGCGTTCCGATCCAGATCCCCCTGAGCGCATTCAAGGCGTTGCCGGAGGGGCTGCTCCACGTGCACCTTGCCGACGCAGATCATTTCCTGCTCGTCCGTTCAATGCCCACTGGGCTTACGGTGGCTGCGAAAGGGTTGTTCGCGATGTCGCGCACGCTGGAGCTGGGGAAACCCCTCCTTGTCGGACGGACTCCCGCCGATCCTGCCGACGTGGCCGGCGACCAGCGGCTCGTGTTGCCGGATCATGGGCCATGGGAAGCCGTGTCGGGCACCCATGTCAGGATTGAGTTGACGGGAGGCGCCGGGCAAGACCCGATCCTCGCGCTGACCCAATTGTCCATGACCAACGGGACATATTTGCCAAACGAGCAGGTCAAGGCCCTGCTCCGCGACTCGACGGCCGGGTTGGAGGAGGGGACGGGGGAGGATTTGAAGTTTGTGGTGATCGCACCCATGAACTTAACGGAGATCGAGCGGTCACTCGCAGCCGGGGTGGGATCGATCATCCAGGAGTGGGGAGACTGGGCGAATACCCATCGCCAGGGCGCCACGGTCTCATTCTGGAAACCGCAGGATGCTGCTGGTCCATTGGATGTGGCGATCTTCTGTGTGGATCTGACCAGGTTGGATTCGGACGCCATTGGTGCGCGATTGGCCGAGACGCTTCGCGACAAACGCCAACCATGGCGCGCCGAGTCAACCCGGATCGGCGTCGTGGCCCTGCATGACTCCGAGGCGCGGGTTGAAGCCGATGTCGCGGCGCGTCTCGCGGCCTCTCAAAACGCCGGGACCATCCACGGCCATCTCGTGATGCCCCTCGATGCCGGGGCGGCTTCCTCAAAACAACGCATTGGGACCCTGGTCAGTGTACTGGGCACCCTTGCCCTGGATTGGCGCCGTGGTGGGCTGCCGGAGGGCCGGATCTTCAATCCGAAGCGTCACGAGTTCACCCTGCTGGCGGCCTCGTTGGCATTCCCGACGAGCGTTCCCGAGTGGGTTGCCCTGCTGTTGCTGGTCGCGGATCAGCCGTTTGCGCAACACCCGGGCGGGGGGCCTAGCGCATACCTGATGTTGCAGCGGCTCGGCGAGCCGGTGCCGGAGAGCGCGCCGTCCAACGCCCCGGAGGCGCGACGCTATCTCTGGCAACTGGAAGAGGCGGTTCGCCGGCGGGTCTTGGGCATGGATGCGGCGGCGCTGGAGGCGATCAAGACCACCCTTGCCACGAGGGCGCTCCACCATCACGAGGGCTCGAAGCCGAGCGCCTTAACCCGCGCGGCGCTGTCGGCCGTCAATGAGTTGAGCCAGTTGCAGACCCGGGCGAAAATCCGGCTCTTCTTCCGATTGGTCAGAGACAACCAGCAGGGATTGTGGCAGGTCATGAGACCCGACGGCCGGGGGCGTCTCCGCGCCTTGGTCCAGGATACGTCGTTGGGGTACGAGTTCAGTGTGTTCTTCGCGCAGGACGATGGAAGGTCGAGGATGGTCGTTGCCGCGAGCGTGGTCAGCGGCCTGACGAGTTCGTGGGAGCAGGCGGTTATCCAGCAGATGACGTGCCAACTCGCCGTGCGCATGAAAGACGGCTCCACGAAGATCTCGAACCCTGGCGCATTGAACCGATTACCGGGGAATGCCGGCAATGCGATGGCGCTCGACCTCGAACCTTTCGGATTCTCCAACCTTGAGGATGTCCAAGAGGCGCTCAACCGTGGAGCGATTTCTCTCCGCATCACTGGCCCTGGCCTCCTG
>JACQRF010000125.1 GCA_016206635.1 Candidatus Omnitrophota bacterium | reverse complement strand
TGCGCGTCCACCCGACGCTGCTGCCGCGGCAGCACCCGCTGGCGCGGGTCGGCGGCGTCCACAACGCGATCTTCGTGAAGGGCGATCTCGTCGGCGAGCAGCTGTTCTACGGCCAGGGGGCCGGCCGGTGGCCGACGACGAGCGCCGTGCTGGCCGATCTCGTGGACGTGGGTCGCAATCTCGCCGGCCAGGCGCCGCGCCGCGTGCCGCCGTTGCCGGACACCTCCTCGGTGCGCCGGATCCGCCGGATCGGGGAGATGGAGGGGCGCTACTACTTCCGGTTTTCCTGCATTGACCGGCCGGGGGTGCTGGCGAAAATCGCCCGGATCCTCGGGGCGCACCGAATCTCGATCGCCAGCGTCATCCAGCCGGACCGCCGGCGCGATCACATCGTGCCGCTCATCATGGTAACCCATGAGGCCCGGGAACGGGATGTCCAGGAGGCGCTGGCGCTGATCGATCGGATGGCCGTCATCCGCCGGCGGACGGTGGCGATCCGGATCGAGCGGGCCTGAGCGATGTGGCGCGCCGCCCCGTACGCCGGGATCATCGCCCGCTATCGCGCGTTCCTGCCGGTGACGGCGGCGACCCCGATCGTCACGTTGCTGGAGGGGAATACCCCGCTCATCCCGGCGCCGTTCCTCGGCCAGCGGCTCGGCCGCGGCGTCGAGGCCTGGCTGAAATACGAAGGGCTCAACCCCACCGGCTCATTCAAAGACCGCGGGATGACGATGGCCGTCTCCAAGGCGGTGGAGGCCGGCGCGACCGCCGTCATCTGCGCCTCGACGGGGAATACCTCGGCGTCGGCGGCGGCGTACGCGGCGCGCGCGGGGCTGCGGTGCTTCGTGCTGATCCCCAAAGGGGCGATCGCCCTGGGCAAGCTGGCGCAGGCGTTGATCCATGGCGCGCGCGTGCTGGCGGTGCGGGGGAATTTTGACCAGGCGCTCGAGCTGGTCAAGCAGATCGCGCGGGACTACCCCGTGGCGCTGGTCAACTCGCTGAATCCCCACCGGCTCGAGGGCCAGCAGACCGGGGCGTTTGAGATCTGTGACGCGCTGGGCCGGGCGCCGGACTACCACGCGATCCCGGTCGGCAACGCCGGGAACATCACGGCGTATTGGAAGGGCTATCGCGTCTACCGGGCGCGCGGGCGGATCCAGCGGTTGCCGCGGATGCTCGGGTTCCAGGCGGCCGGGGCGGCCCCGCTCGTCAAAGGTCGGCCGGTGGCCAACCCCAAGACGATCGCGACGGCGATCCGCATTGGTCACCCGGCCAGTTGGGACGGGGCGATGGACGCCGTCCGCGCCTCCGGCGGGCGCATCACGGCGGTCACCGATCGGGAGATCCTGCAGGCCTATCAGTTGTTGGCGGCGCGCGTCGGCGTGTTCGTCGAGCCCGCCTCGGCCGCCTCGGTGGCCGGCGTGCTGAAGCTCGGCCGCCGCGGGTATTTCCGGCGGGGCAGCGCGATCGTGTGCGTGCTGACCGGCCACGGACTCAAAGACCCGGATCGCGCGATCCGGGTCGTCCGGCCGCCGCAGACGGTGCCGGCCCGGCTGCCGGCGATCATTCGGGCGCTCGGCTACCGGTAGGCCTGTGCTATACTAACGGCTTCCAATGTCTGCGACGACAAAACCCAAACAAATGAAATATCTGGTGCTGGTGTGCGACGGGATGGGCGATTACCCGATCGCCCAGCTTCATGGGAAAACCCCGCTGGAGGTGGCCAAGACCCCAGCGATGGATGCGCTGGCGGCCGGGGGGCGCGTGGGGTTGGCCCGCACGATCCCCGCCGGATTCACGCCGGCGAGCGACGTCGGCAACCTCGCGATCCTGGGCTACGATCCCCACCGCTATTACTGCGGCCGCGGGCCGCTGGAGGCGGCCAATATGGGCGTCGAGCTGCGGCCGGGCGACGTCGCGTTCCGCTGCAATCTGGTGACCGGCGACGGCGACACGCTCGTGGACTACTCGGCGGGGCACATCGGCTCGGCGGAAGCCGAGACGCTGATCAAGGCCGTGGACGCGGCGCTCGGGAACGATCGCGTGCGATTCTATCCCGGCATTCAGTACCGGCACCTGATGGTGGTGCGCGATCCGGCGCTGGCGGACGATCTCGTGAAGACCCAGTGCTTTCCCCCGCACGACATCATGGGTTGGAAGATCTCCGAGCATCGCCCGCACGGCCCGGCCGCGGCGTTGCTCAATGATCTGATGGACCGCGCCCGGGCCGTGCTGCTGCAGCACGAGGTGAACCACGTCCGCATTGATCTCAAGGAAAATCCCGGCAACCTGATCTGGCTGTGGGGGCAGGGGCAGCGCCTGGCGATGCCGACGTTCCACGACCGGTTCGGCGTGACCGGCGCCATTATTTCCGCCGTGGACTTGATCAAAGGGATCGGCCGGCTCACGGCGCTGGAGGTGTTGTCCGGGTCCGGGTGGACCGGCTATTATGACACGAACTACGTCGGCAAGGCCGACGCCGCGTTGAAGGCGCTCAAAGAGCGCGATTTTGTGTTCGTCCACGTCGAGGCGGCGGATGAGGCGGGCCACAACGGCCACCTGCGCGAGAAGGTGGCCGCGATCGAGAACTTCGACAAGCTGATCGTCGCCCCACTGGTCGAGGCGTTCGCGCGGTCCAAGCAGTATCGGATCCTGGTGATCCCGGACCACCTGACCTCCGTCGAGAAACGGACCCACGTGCCGGACCCGGTGCCGTTCCTCGTCTATGGCCGAGGGATCGAGCCCAACGGTGTCACGACGTACAGCGAGTCGTCGGCCAAGGCCGGCGGGTGGTTCGTCGAATCGGCGCACGACCTGCTCCCGAAGCTCCTGACCGCCGACACCTGGTAGGGCGAGGCGCGTCGTCCCATGCTGATCGTCCAAAAATACGGCGGCAGCTCCGTCGCCAACCCGGGGCGGATCCTGCGCGTGGCCGAGCGGGTCGTCCGCACCCGCCGCGCCGGCCACCGCGTGGTCGTGGTGGTGTCCGCGCTCGGGGATACGACCGATAACCTCATCGCGCTGTCCCGCCGCATCACCACGCAGCCATCCGAGCGGGAGATGGACATGTTGATGGCCACCGGCGAACAGGTGTCGGTGGCGCTGCTGGCGATGGCGATCCAGCACCATGGCGTGCCGGCCATCTCGTTCACCGGCGCCCAGGTGGGCATCGTCACCGATACGGCCCACACGCGGGCGCGGATCCTCGATATCAGCGCCCAGCGGATCGTGCAGGCGCTGCGCCGGGGGCAGGTGGTCGTCGTCGCCGGGTTTCAGGGCATGACGACCGATCACGACATCACGACCCTCGGGCGCGGCGGCAGCGACTTGACGGCCGTGGCGCTGGCCGTGGCGCTCAAG
>JACQRF010000124.1 GCA_016206635.1 Candidatus Omnitrophota bacterium | reverse complement strand
CCTGTACGAGCTGCGGGTGCGCTACACGCAGAAACTCCAGGCCTCGATCCCCCCGCCGCCCGGAGAGCCCCGCCGATGATCACGGCCGTCCTGGCGTTCGCCGCCGGCGCCGTCATCGCGTGGGTGATCGCCAGCGCTGTCGCCAAGTCGCAGACCGCGGCCGCTGAGGCCAGGGTCGGGGAACTCCGCACACAAGTTGATGCGGCCCGGCAAGGGTTCGACGGGCTGCGGGCGAAACTGGAAGAATCCGAGCGGGCGAAAGTGGCCGCCGAGACCCGCGCCGCGGACATCGCGACGCGCGTGGCCGAGCAGCAGGCATTGCTCGACGACGCCAAGGCCAAACTCACCGATACGTTCAAGGCGCTCGCCTCCGAAGTGCTGGCAACCAACAACAAAGGGTTCTTGACCCTGGCCGGGGAAAAGTTCAAGGCGCTGCAGGAGTCGGCCGACACCGAGCTGGCGTCCCGCCAGGAGGCGATCGACGCGCTGGTCAAGCCGCTCGAGAAGGCGCTGACCGACTATCAACAGGAGGCCCGGCAGTTGGAGCAGCTGCGCCAGAAAGAGCTCGGCTCCGTCGGCCGCCAGCTGACGGACGTGGCGGCGGCGCAACTGGCCTTGCAGCAGGAGACCGCCCGCCTGGTCGGGGCGCTCTCCTCCGCGCAGATCCGCGGCCGGTGGGGGGAAGTCTCCCTGCGGCGCTGTGCCGAGCTCGCCGGCATGTCCAGCTTTTGTGATTTTGATGAACAGGTGACCCGCGTGACCGAGGACGGCCGGCTGCGGCCCGACATGATCGTGCGGATGCCGGCCGGCCGCCAGGTGATCGTGGATTCCAAGGTGCCGATGGTCGGCTACGACGAGTGGCGGCAAGCCGAGTCGGAGCCGGCCCGCGAGACGGCCCTGGGGCGCCATGTGACGTGCATCCTGCAGCACGTGTCCCAACTGGCCAGCCGGGAATATTGGGAGCCGTTCCAGTCCGCGGAATTCGTCGTCCTGTTCATCCCGAACGACACCTTCCTGGCGGCGGCGACGCAGAAAGACCCGGGATTGGTGGAGGCCGCCATGCAGAAACGCGTGGTGTTCGCCACTCCGTCCACGCTGTACGGGTTGTTGCGCGCCGTGGAATACGGCTGGCGGCAGCAACACCTGGCCGACAACGCCCGGCGGATCAACCAGGTGGGGCGGGAGCTGTGCGACCGCATCGCCAAATTCGTCGAGCACCTCGAGACGATCGGCGCCGCGCTGGCGAAAGCCACGAAGTCGTACCGGTTGGCGGCCGGCTCCTACCATCAATACCTGTTGCCGAAGGCGCGGCAGTTCACACAGCTCGGTGCCGGCGGGAAGAAAGAGATCAAAGAGCTGCCGGTCTTGGAGGCGCCGGACGAGTCGCCGGAGACCCCGGCGATGACCGAGACCAGCGGGGCGGTGGTCGAATCCAGGGAGGAGTTGCCATGATCGATCAGGAGCTGTTGGAGATTTTGGCATGCCCGGCGTGCAAGACGTCGGTGCGCCTCGAGGGGGAGCGGCTGATCTGCGCCAACGCCGCCTGCGGCCTGCGGTACCCGATCCGCGACGGGATCCCGGTGATGCTCATTGAGGAAGCCGAGAAATCGCCCCTCACCCCATCCCTCTCCCCTTCGAGGGGAGAGGGCCACGGGTGAGGGGTTCCCGTATGCTCAGGCTCCTCGTCATCCACGGTCCCAACCTGCAGATGCTGGGCGCCCGCCAGCCGACCGTCTACGGCCGGACGACGCTCACGCAAATCAATCAGCTCTTGCAGGCCGAGGCCCAGCGCCTCAACGTCTCGCTGACGATCCTCCAGAGCAATCACGAAGGAGACATTGTCGAGGCGATCGGCCGGGCCCGCGGCCGCTACGCCGGGATCTTGATCAATCCCGCCGCCTACACGCATACCTCGGTCGCCATCCGCGACGCCATCGAGGGCGCGGCGCTGCCGACGGTGGAAGTCCACCTCTCGAACATCGCCGCCCGGGAGCCGTTCCGGCACACCTCCCTCATTGCCCCCGTGGCCGTCGGCCAGGTCAGCGGGTTCGGCGTCGCCAGCTACCGGCTGGGGCTCCAGGCGCTGGCGGCGGTCGTGGCGCGCCGCCCCGCCGCCCGCCGCGTTGACAAGTCCCGAGCGGGCCGGTAGGATAAGGCGCTCTGAGGATTTTCCTGACCCGGCATGCTGACCACCAATCAGTTCAAGAACGGGGTCGCGCTCGTCCTGGATGGACAACTGTTCACCATTGTCGAGTTCCAGCATGTGAAACCCGGCAAGGGTAGCGCCTTTGTCCGGACCAAGCTGCGCAACGTCCGGCTCGGCACGGTGATCGCCCGGACCTTCGATGCCGGCGACAAATTCCAAGAGGCGTTCATCGAGCCGAAGACGCTGCAGTACAGCTACCGGACGGGCGACACGTATCATTTCATGGATCTGTCCACGTATGAGGAAGCGGCGTTCTCGGCCGCCGAGCTGGGGGGCGCGGCGCGCTACCTGATCGAGAACCTGGAGGTCACCGGCGATTTCCACAACGGCCGGCTGGTCGGGCTGGAGTTGCCGACGACGGTGGCGTTGAAGGTGGCGCAGGCCGACCCGGGTCTTCGCGGGGACACCTCCAAAGGCGGCACCAAGCCGGCGACCATGGAGACCGGGCTCGTGGTGCAGGTGCCCTTGTTCATTGAGCCCGGGGAGACGGTCAGCGTGGACACGCGCACCGGGGACTACGTCGGGAGGGCTTCATGAATCTGAAGGAACTCAAGGAGCTCCTCGCGCTGATGGAGGAGCACGGGCTCGGCGAGGTTGAGATCGAGCGCGAGGGGCTGCGGATCCGGCTCCGGAAGCACGGCGCCGCCGCCGAGACGGTGGTCGAGCGGATCGCCGCCGCGGCCCCGCCCATCGCCCTCCCATCCCCCGCCGCGGCCGCCCCACCCCCGCCGACCGGCACGCCGATCACCTCGCCGATGGTCGGGACGTTCTACCGCGCCCCCTCGCCGGAGTCGCCCCCGTTCATCGAGCTGGGGCAGACGATCGAGGTCGGCCAGGTCGTCTGCATCCTCGAGGCGATGAAGCTGATGAACGAGCTGAAGGCCGAGGTGCGCGGCCGCGTCGTCCAGATCCTCGTGGAGAACGGTCAGCCGGTGGAGTTCGGCCAGCCGCTCTTCCTCGTCGAGCCGGTCTAGGCGCGCGGGCCGCCCGTGTTTTCCAAGCTCCTCGTCGCCAACCGAGGGGAAGTCGCCGTCCGGATCATCCGCGCCTGCCGCGAGCTGGGCATCCGGACGGTGGCCGTCTACTCGACGGTGGATGCCGAGTCGCTCCACGTCCGGATGGCGGATGAGGCGGTCTGCATCGGCCCCGGCGCCAGCGCCCAGAGCTATCTGAACATCCCCGCGATCATCAGCGCCGCGGAGGTCACCGATGTCGAGGCGATCCACCCGGGGTACGGGTTTCTCGCCGAGAACGCCCACTTCGCGGAGATCTGCGCCTCGTGCCAGATCGAGTTCATCGGGCCGTCGCCGGAGGCGATCCGGCTGATGGGGCACAAGCTGCAGGCCAAGGAGCTGATGAAGAAGGCCGGCCTGCCGCTGATCCCCGGCTCCCCGAAGGCGGTCACGGGCAAGGAAGAGGCGCTCAAGGTCGCCAAGCAGATCAAGTACCCCGTGATCATCAAGGCGGCCGCCGGCGGCGGCGGCAAAGGGATGCGGGTGGCGCACAACGATGTCCGGCTGGTCAACGCCCTGATGACGTGCCAGGCGGAAGCGGCGGCGGCCTTCGGCGTCCCGGACGTGTACATCGAGAAGTTCGTCGAGGAGCCGCGCCACGTCGAGATCCAGATTTTGGCCGACCGCCACGGCAAGGTCCTCGCTCTGGGCGAGCGCGATTGCACCGTGCAGCGCCGCCACCAGAAATTGCTGGAGGAGGCCCCCTCGCCGGTGGTGGACGGCAAGCTCCGGCAGAAGATGGGGCAGGCCGCGGTGCGCGGGGCGAAGATGGCCGGCTACACCTCCGCCGGGACGATGGAGTTCCTCGTGGACAAGCACGGCGACTTCTACTTCATGGAAATGAACACCCGCTTGCAGGTCGAGCACCCCGTGACCGAGTACATCACCGGGGTTGATCTCGTGAAGACGCAGATCCGAGTCGCCGCCGGCGAGAAGCTGGCGATCGCGCAGGACGACGTGAAGCCCCGCGGCCACTCGATCGAGTGCCGGATCAACGCGGAGGATCCCTCCAACAACTTCGCCCCGTGCCCCGGCGTCATCACGCGGTACCACCCCGCCGGCGGGCCGAATGTCCGCGTGGACAGCCACGTGTACGCCGGGTACCGCGTGCCGCCCACCTACGACTCGATGATCGCGAAGCTGATCGTGCACGGCCGGACCCGCCGCGAGGCGATCGCGATCATGTCGCGCGCGCTGGCGGAATTCACGATCGAACCGATCAAGACGACGATCCCGTTCCACCAGGCCGTCATGGGCAACCCGGATTTCCTGAGCGGGAACTACTCGACGAATTTCGTGAACCAGCTCCTCGGCCTTTCCCCCACCGAGTAATGTGTTGTCAGGAGGTCACATGAGAGTGTTCATGCGCGTCATCACGTTCGCCTACATGGCGATCTTTATCGCGCTCGGGGCCTGGATGGCCGCGTTCGCGGGACACCTCGTCCCGGTCGACACCGTCGCCATCTTCTTCCAGACCATTTACGACGACCAGCACCTGCGGGTCCTCTGCGGGATCCTCGGCGCCGCCGTGATCATCTTCAACGTCATGGTGTTTCAGCTGCTGTGGGCCCGGTTCCAGCGCCAGCGCACCATCGCGTTCACCAACCCGGACGGCCCGGTCACGATCTCGCTCGGCGCCGTCGAGGACTTCATCCGGCGGGCGGCCCGGCAGGTGTCCGAGATCAAGGAGGCGCGCGCCGACGTCCTCGCCACGAAGAAAGGGATCGAGGTCACGGCCCGCGTGTCGCTCTGGTCGGAGGCCCACATCCCGGAGGTGACCGAGAAGATCCAGGGGTTGGTGAAGGCCAAGGTGCAGGAGATGCTGGGGATTGAGGACCCGGTGTGGGTGCGGGTCCACGTCGCGAAGATCGCCGCGCGCGAAGAGCCCGCCTCGCCGCCGCGCGGACCGGCGGACAAGGCGGCGGCGCCCCCGGCGGACGCGGCGGCCGAGTGGGACGCGCCGCGCGCCCCGTTCCGGGGATTTGATTACGGCGTGCGGGAGGAGGAGTAGATGGCGAGGGCGGCGCAGGCGATCACGCGGATCGGGGTGCTCACCGGCGGTGGCGATTGTCCGGGGTTGAATCCGGTCATCCGGGCCGTCGTGCGCCGCTCCGTCGCGGCCGGCCTTGACGTGGTCGGCATTGCCAACGGCTGGAAAGGGTTGATCGAGGCCGACACCCGGCCGCTCGACCTGATGTCCGTCTCCGGGATCATCCATCGCGGCGGGACCATCCTCGGCACCTCGCGCACCAACCCGTACAAGACGCCGGGGCACGTGGCGGCGCTCATGGCCACTGTCCAGTCGCTGGCGCTCGACGCCATCGTCGCCATCGGCGGGGAAGATACCTTGGGCGCGGCCTCGAAGCTGGCGGCCGAGGGGCTCAGGGTGGTCGGCGTGCCCAAGACGATCGACAACGATCTGTCCGGCACCGACTACACGTTCGGCTTCGACACGGCGGTCAACATCGCCATGGAGGCGATCGATCGGCTCCACACCACAGCGGAGAGCCATCACCGGATCATGGTGGTCGAAGTCATGGGCCGTCATGCCGGCTGGATCGGCTTGCATGCCGGCCTGGCGGGCGGCGCGGACGTCATCCTCCTGCCGGAGTTCCCGATCGACGTGGACGAGGTGTGCGCCGCGATCCGCCAGCGCCACGGGCGCGGCAAGACGTTCTCCATCGTCGTCGTGGCGGAAGGGGCGGAATTCAAGAAAGGCCAGCACATCACGCAGGACGCCGGTCGGCAGCTCGATGAGTTCGGCCATGTGCGGCTCGGCGGCATCGGCCAGCGGATCGCGGAGCTCATCGAGCGGCAGACGGGATTTGAAACGCGCGTCACGGTGCTCGGCCACATCCAGCGCGGCGGGTCGCCGACGGCGTTCGACCGGGTGCTGGGGACCCGGTTCGGGGTCAAGGCGGTCGAGCTGGCGCTGGCGGGGGCCTTCGGCCAGATGGTGTCGCTCCAGGGCAACCGCATCGTGTCGGTGCCGATCGCCGAGGCGGTCGGCACGCTCAAGACCGTGGACCGGGAGATGTATGAGCTGGCAAAGGTATTCTTTGGCTAAGCCGGCGCGGCTGACGGGTGACGCGAGCCGGGGCCCCCGCCCGCCCGCAGTGGGGGATGGGGGGCCGATGGTGCCCCCACGAGGACGGCGGGGTGGGCTCGCGGCAGGCCCCGTCAGCCGCGCCGGCTCTCGCGTCACCCGTGGCCGCGCCCTTGCTCGGCACATGAGTGCAAGGATCCGTGAAGTCCTGCGTGAAAGCATTTTGGTCAAGCAGGCGTTGCTGGAGAGCGACCAGATCGTTGCCGCGGCCCGCGTGGCGCAGGTGATGATCGCCGCGATCCGGCGGGGCGGGCGGGTGTTCCTCTTCGGCAATGGCGGCTCCGCCGGCGACGCTCAGCATCTGGCCGGCGAGCTGCTCGGCCGCTTCCTCTATGACCGCCCCGCGTTGGCCGGCCAGGCCCTGACCACCGATACCTCCACGCTCACGGCGGTGGCCAACGACTACTCGTATGCCGACATCTTCGCCCGGCAGATTGATGGGTTAGGCCGCCGCGGCGACGTGGCGATTGGCATCACTACCAGCGGCAACTCGCCGAACGTCCTGAAGGCATTCGCGCGGGCCAAGCGGCTCGGCCTGATCACCGTCGCCCTGACCGGCGGCGCCGGCGGGGCGGCCGCCAAGGCGGCCGACTACGCCCTCATCGTCCCCTCCCGCAGCACCCCCCGCATCCAGGAATCCCACATCACCCTCGGCCACGCCCTTTGCGAACTGGTGGAGTCGGCCTGCGCGCCCAAGCGGAAGATGCCGTCTTGACCTCGTCATGTGCGAGGCCAAACACCGCTGATGGCGCGCTCTCGTTGCCAGAGTTGCGGCGGCAACTGGTTGCGTGCCGGCGGCACGGCCAAACGATCGCCTTCACCAACGGCTGTTTCGATCTCATCCACGCCGGCCATGTCCAGTACCTCGAGCGGGTCAAGCGGTTGGCCGACGTCCTCGTGGTGGGCTTGAACAGCGACGCCTCCGTCCGCCGGCTGAAAGGGGCGGGGCGCCCCCTGATGCCGGCGCGCGACCGGGCCCGCGTGCTGCGGGGATTGCGCGCGGTGGATTACGTCGTCGTGTTCGAGGCGGACACGCCACGGGCGCTCATCCGGACGATCCGGCCCGACGTGTTGGCGAAAGGGGGCGATTGGGCCACCTCGACGATCGTTGGCGCCGACGTGGTGCGCCGCGCCGGCGGCCGCGTGGTCCGCGTCCCATACCTGGCGGGCCGCTCCACCACCCGGCTGATCCAACGTATTCTGAAAGGTTATGGCTGCCAGGGTTGACCGGAAGCTGTTGCGCATCCTCGACGCCAATCTCAATCGGGCCCGCGAAGGGTTGCGCGTGTGCGAAGATGTCGTCCGATTGGGATTCAATGACCCGGTGCTCACCGCGCGCCTGAAGCGTCTCCGACATGGCGTCGCGGCCGCGGCCCGCCGCCTGCCGGTGGCGTGGCGGACGTTGTTGGAGGCGCGGGGGGTCGAGCGCGACGTCGGCCGGCGGGGCGGCCACCTCACGTCTCAGCGCCGCGGGACGGTCCGCAGCTTGTTCATCGTCAACGCGCAGCGCGCGAAAGAGGCGCTGCGCGTCCTGGAAGAAGGCAGCCGGCTCATCGCCCCGGCCGTCGGCCGGTCCTTCGCCCAACTTCGGTTCCGACTCTATGCCATCGAAGCGACCTTTGCTCGCCACCGCTAAGCTGTACGTCATCGTGGACGCCGCCGTCTGCGGCGACCGCGATCCGGTGGCCGTCGCGACGGAGGCGGCCGCCGGCGGCGCCGACGTCATCCAGTGGCGGGCCAAGGCGTGGCCGGCGGCGCAGCGGGCCGAGATGGCGCGGCGGCTGGCGGCGGCATTGGCGAACCTCCCGGTCGTGTTCATCGTCAATGACCATCTCGACGTGGCGCTGGCGGCGCAGGCCGATGGCGTCCACCTCGGCCAGGATGACCTCCCGCTGGCGGCCGCGCGGCCGTTGATGGGACCCGACCGGCTGATCGGCGTCTCGACGCATAGCCTGGAGCAGGCGCTGGCCGCGCAGGCGGGCGGGGCCGATTACATCGGCGTGGGGCCGGTATTCGTCACCCCGACCAAACCGGACTACCAGCCGGTGGGGCCTGAGCTGTTGGGAGTGGTGGGCGGTCGCATCACCATCCCGTGCTTCGCCATCGGTGGCATTGACCAGGCGAATTTGCCTTTGGTATTATCATGCGGGGCGACGCGGATCGCCGTGGTGCGGGCCGTCGCCGGCGTGCGGGATGTCCGCCAGACCGCGCACGCGTTGAAAGCGATGCTGGCGTAGCGCCTCGGGTCGCCCATGAGCCTGCTCGTCGTCGGTTCCGTCGCGCTGGATTCCATCCGAACCCCGTTGGGGGCGGTTGACCAGGTGCTCGGCGGCTCGGCGACCTACGCCTCGCTGGCGGCCGGGGTCTACACGACGCCCCGGCTGGTCGCGGTGGTCGGCGACGATTTCCCGGCGCGGCACCGCCGGCTCTTGGCTCGCCGAGGCGTGGATCTGGCCGGTTGTGTCCAGGCGCCGGGCCGCACGTTCCGGTGGCAGGGGCGGTACGGCTACGACTTGAACGTGGCCGAGACGCTGGGGGTCCAGCTCAACGTGTTCCAGCATTTCGCCCCCCGGCTGCCGGACGGTTGGTCTGCCACGCCGCACGCGTTCTTGGGGAATATTGACCCGGAGTTGCAACTCCGGGTCCGACGCCAGCTCGCCCGGCCGCGGCTGGTGGCCTGTGACTCGATGAATTTTTGGATCGCCGGCAAGCGCCGCCAGCTCCTGCGCGTGCTGAAAGCGGTGGACCTGATCTTTCTCAATGATGCGGAGGCCCGGCAATTGACCGGCGAGAGCCACTTGGGGCGCGTCGCCCAGGCGCTGATCCGGTGCGGCCCGACGCTGGCCGTCATCAAGAAAGGGGAGCACGGGGCGCTGCTGGCCTCGCGTGACGCCTATTTCACGTTGCCCGGCTTCGTCGTGGACGATGTGCACGATCCGACCGGGGCGGGCGATTCGTTCGCCGGCGGCATGCTCGGCTACCTGGCGCGGCAGCGCCGGCTGACGTGGGAGGGGGTCAAGCAGGGGGTCATCCGCGGCTCGGCGATCGCTTCGCTGACCATCGAGGCGTTTGGCACCGACCGATTGGCCGCGGCGACCCGCCCGCTCGTCGAGCGCCGCGTCGCCGCCTACCGCCGCCTCTGCCGCTGGACCTGATGAGGATTCAGGAGACCCTGATTAATCAGCGGTTGGTTCCTCGGAGGGGGAACGGATAGGGGGGAACCCCAGTTCCCCCCTATCCGTTGGAAGGGATGATTCAGGGGAACCCGGTCTGTTGTGGGTTCCCCTGAAAGATGAGTTCGCCAACGAATCGTTGCCAACAAGAGCTGTTGCCTGTGAAATCCGAGTGTCACGGAGCACTCGACGTTGAAACTAAGCGAACTCATCTGCGGGCGTAATTCAATGGTAGAATGGGAGCTTCCCAAGCTCCACACGGCGGTTCGATTCCGCTCGCCCGCTGTTCTGTGTTTCAGTGTCAGCGCGTGTTTGGTGATGGGCTGCGCGCCGTATTTTGAGGCAGGGGGTGGGGTGGCCGCGCCGTTGGCCGCTCCACCCCAGGTTTCGGGGATCTACCACCGCGTCGAGCGGGGCCAGACGGTGTGGCGGATCGCCAAGACGTACGGCGTGGAGTTGGAGGCGTTGGTCGCGGCCAACCGATTGGCGGACGCCCGTCGCGTCGAGGTCGGCCAGCAACTGTTCATTCCCGGCGCGCGGCGCGGGGACGCTCCAATTGGGGACACACTGCCGATCGGCAGTGTGTCCCCAATTGGAGCGTCCCCCCACCCATCGCCGGCCGATGGGCCGGAGGGTGACGAGTTCATCTGGCCGGTGCGGGGCCGCGTCCTGGCCTACTATAAGGCGCCGACGCCGCATGGTCCCAACAAGGGTATTGATATTCAGGCCCCGGCCGGGGTGCAGGTGCGGGCCGCCCGCGCGGGCCGGATTGTCTTTCTCGATGAGAACCTTCGGGGGTTTGGCAAGACCGTGATTGTCGAGCATGCCGATGAGTTGGCGACCGTCTACGCGCATCTCGAGGCGGTGGCCGTGGTCCCTCAGCAAACGGTGCGCCAGGGTGAGATCATCGGCTCGGTCGGCTCCACCGGCCGCGCGACGGCCCCGTTCCTCCATTTTGAGGTGCGGCGCCGGCACCGCCCGGAAAACCCGATGTACTTTCTCTCGTAATCCCTCGACGGATATCTGCCATGCCTGACAGTGTCTGTGTTGGCCGGACCGAGGTGTTGGACCGCATCATGCGGCGGGCCCTCGGGTTGGCGGCCGGCTATCGGCAAAACCTCGCGCTCATCGGCCCGCTGGCGATCGGCAAAAGCACCATCTTGCAGCACGCCGTCGCGCTCCTGAAGCAGCACCCGCCGCTGTTGCCGGTCTTGCTCCAGGTGCGGGATGGGTCGACGCTCGGCGAATTCGCCGAGCAGTTCAGCTCCACCCTCCTGCATCGCTATTGGACCGACCATCGCCCTGCCGGCGCCGGGCCGGAGCTCCCCCACACGTTCGAGGCGCTCGTGCGCGCCTGCCAGCCGTACGTGCCCAAGACCACCGCGTTGCTGGCCCACGGGGTCGCCAAGGCCCGCCGCGGCCACACCGCCGCGCTCGCCGCCTTGTTCGAGGCCCCAGGGCAGCTGCGACAGGAATCGGGGCGTTTGTGCGTGATCCTGCTCGATGAATTCCACCGGCTCTCCGCGTGGGGGGCGGCCAAGCCGTACGCCGCGCTGAGCCGTCAGGTGATGGTGCAGCAGGAGACCATGTACATCTTGGCCAGCTCGTCGGTGGCGGAGGCCCGCCGCATCCTCCAGGAGCGCCTGGCGGTGCTGTTCGGGCAGTTCGAGATCATGCCGATCGAGCCGTTCGACTTGGCCACCGGCGTCCGTTTTCTGGCGGAGCCCGCCGGCCTGGCCGAGCTCGGCATGCCGATTCTCATGACGTTGGCCGATCTGGGGGAGGGATATCCGGCCGTGCTGGACCACGTGGCGCGCGCCATCCGCGCCGTCGAGCCCGCCGGTCCGGCGGACCGTCCGGCCGAGGACCGTGTGGCCGCTGCGTTGACCAACGTGCTCTTTCATCCCACCGGGGCGTTGGCCCAGCAGTGTCAGGCCGCGATCGCCTGCTTGCCGGCGGCTCGCCGGGCCGCCGCCTTGCCGGTGCTGTGCGCCATCGCCCAGGGCCAGCACCGGCTCAGCGGGATCGCCGCCGACACCGGCCGCGCGGCGGCGGATGTCACGCGCACCGTGCGCCTGCTCGTGGAGCACGAGCTCGTGACCCGGCGCGGCATGTTCTGTTGCGTGCGCAGCCGCCTGCTCCGGTTGTGGCTGCAGTCGGCGTATCGGATCCAGCAGGGGCCGGTGCATTGGGAGCCGGCCGTGGCCGAGCAGGCATTCGCGGACACGATGCGGCAGTGGTTGCAGCGCGCCACCTCCCGCGCGCCGCAGGCGGTCCTGGAGACGGCGGCCACGATGATGCGCCGCTTCCAGAATGAGCTGATCGAGATCCGCGGCCGCCGGCTGCGGCTGCCGAAGCTCGATGTGCATACCGTGTTGATTCCGGGGGCGCCGCGGGCGGTGGTGGGACAGCATGAGGAGGCCCGCTGGCTGTGCCTGCCGTATCCCACGATGGTGCGAGAGGCGGACGCCGTGGCGTTGATCCAGGCGCTGCGGCACGCCGCGACCCCGTGGACGCGCCGCTGGGTGATCGCCATCGAGGGGTTGGAGGTGAATGCGAGGCTGTTGTTGCAGGAGCACCGGTTTTGGGTGTGGGAATTGGATGATTTCAATCAGGCGCTTGATCTCTACGGCGTGCCACGGCTGCTGCCCACCGCGTTGCAATCGTTGGCCAGCGTGGCCGCGGTCCCGCTGCCGGAGGCGGCGCTGCCCTCGGCGGCGGGCGCCGACGCGCAGCAGGTCGGCGCGTGACACCGCGGGTCTGGGCCCCCTGGCGGCGCCGGTATCTGCTCGCGCCGAAGGGGCGCGGGTGCCTGTTTTGCCGCGCCCGCCGGGCTCGCGACGATCGGCGCCATTGGGTCGTGCACCGAACCCGGCACGCCGTGGTCATGTTGAATCTGTATCCCTATACCAACGGCCATGTGCTGATCGCCCCGAACCGGCACGTCGGCCGCCTGGACCGCCTGACGGATGGGGAACGGGTCGCGCTCTGGCAATTGGCCGGGGAGTTCACCCGGCGGCTGGATCGCGCGCTGGCGCCGCATGGCTATAACATCGGCGCGAATCTCGGCCGCGCGGCCGGCGCCGGCGTCGTCGGGCACCTGCATCTTCATGTGGTCCCTCGGTGGATCGGCGACACGAACTTCATGCCGGTTTTGAGCGACACCCGGGTCATCTCCGACTCCCTCGACGCCGTGTACCAT